>DASPZH010000040.1:0-4601 GCA_035636335.1 Streptosporangiaceae bacterium | reverse complement strand
TCACCGAGTTCGAGCTGGAGCGCTACCTGTCCTCGCTCTGATTCCGCCGCCAGGCCCATAACGCCCCCGACCGACCCCCGCCCGGTCTCCGACCGGATGGATCCGGGGATTGATCCGGAGTGGCCGGATGGATCCCCGGATCCATCGGCGCGACCCTGGCAGGCCGCCGGCCGGCATGACCGGCATGACCGGCATGAACCGGCATGAACCGGTCAGCGGACGCGGGTCACGGCGTCGGGGGTGAGGTCGGCCAGGGTGGCGTGGCCCGCCAGGCGCATGGTCAGCTCGAAGTCCTGGCGCAGCGCCCGGAGCACGTGCCGGACTCCCTCCTCTCCGGCCAGCCCGAGCGCGTAGGCGTACGGCCGGGCGATCAGCACGGCGCGGGCGCCGAGCGCCAGCGCCTTGACGACGTCGGCGCCGCGGATGCCGCTGCCGAACGGCCCGGCCGAGGAAGTTCACCGCCACGTCCCTGTCCTTCGGCCAGTAAAGCTGGGACCAGCGCTGGCCGTCATCGTTGGCCTCGGCGACCTCCTCCACCGCGGCTGACGCCGCGGTGGACGATCCGGCCCAGGCGGCCACGCCGTAGCCTTCGGGAATGACCGCGATACCGGAGTGGACTGGGGTACTCGAGCAGAACGCGGCCGCGTACGCGCGGGTCGCGATGACCAATATCGGGCGGGAGTTCCCGAACGCCGTCCAGCACACGATGACCGGGCCGGGCGACTTCCCGGCCCGGCCGCGGGCGCGCAACCCGGTCTTCTACGGCAGCTTCGACTGGCACTCCTGCGTGGAGATGCACTGGCTGCTGGCCAGGCTGCTGCGCACGGCGGCTCCGTGGGTGCCGGCCGCCGAGATCAGGGCCGCGCTCGACCGGCAGTTTGACCCCGACGCGCTGTCGGCCGAGGCCGCCTACCTGGCCGGGCCGAGCAGTCCAGGGCGCTACGCCTGGGGCTGGGCACTGGCCCTGGCCGCCGAGGTCGCCGCGTTCGACGATCCCGATGCCAGGCGCTGGTCGGCCGCGCTGGCACCGCTGGCCGCCGACGCGGCCGACCTGTTCATCGGCTGGCTGCCCAAGGCCGCCTACCCGGTCCGGCACGGGCTGCACCCGAACACGGCGTTCGCGCTGTCCAGGTCGCTTCCGCACGCTCGCAACCTGGCGGCGGCCGGCCACGCGGTGCTGGCCGCCGCGATCGAGGCCGCCGCGACCCGGTGGTATGGCGGCGACGCCGACTACCCGGCCGCCTGGGAGCCGTCCGGCGCCGACTTCCTGTCGCCGGCGCTGACCGAGGTCGAGCTGATGGCGCTGCTGCTGCCGGCCGAGCGCTTCGCGGCCTGGCTGTCGGCGTTCCTGCCGGGAATCGCGGGCGGCGAGCCCGCTGGCCTGTTCGAGCCGGTGCCCGTCTCCGACTCGAGTGACGGCCAGATCGCGCACCTGCACGGCCTGAACGCGAGCCGCGCCTGGTGCTGGCGGCGGGCCGCAGAAAGCCTGCCCGCCGCCGACCAGCGCATCGGTCCCGCCCTGGCGGCGGCCCGGCGGCACGCCGACGCGGCGCTCCCGCACGTGGTCGGCGACCACTACAACGTCGAGCACTGGCTCGCGGCGTACGCGGTGCTCATGCTGACGTGAGGCTACGGTGGCATGGGTGAGCGTGCCGCGGGAAGTGACGGCGAGCGGCCGACTGGCCGCGCTCGGGTTCGCCGACACGGCCAGTGCCGAGCGGCTGCTCACCGGCGAGCTGCGGCTAGACGTGCTGGGAGCCGACGAGACCATCGTGACCGCGCTGGCCGCGGCGCCCGACCCGGACCTGGCGCTCGCCGGGCTGGCCAGGCTGCCGCGCGACGAGCGCCTGCTCGCCGGGCTGCGCGCCGATCCCGGGCTGCGGTCCAGGCTGACCGCGGTGCTCGGCACGAGCGCCGCGCTCGCCGAGCACCTGCGCCGTCACCCGGCGGACTGGCGGCTGCTCGCCGGGCCGGACGCGGCCCGCGCGCCGGACGCCGAGGAGGTACGAACCGGCCTGCTCGGCGCGTCCGGGGCCGATGACCTGCGGATCGGATACCGCCGGCGGCTGTTGCGGCTCGCCGCGCGGGACCTGACCGGGATCACGCCGATCGGCGACGTGATGGCCGAGCTGGCCGACCTGGCGGCCGCGGCGCTCCAGTCCGCCCTGGCGATCGCGAGCGCCGACCTCCCGGCGGACGCCGCCAGGTGCCGGCTGGCGGTGATCGCGATGGGCAAATGCGGCGCGCGGGAACTCAACTACGCCAGCGACGTCGACGTGATCTTCGTCGCCGAGCCCGTCAGCCGGGAGGCCGAGCCGGCCGATGAGGCCGCCGCGCTGAGGTCCGCGGCGCGGCTCGCCGGTGCGATGATCCGGGTGTGCTCGGATGCCGGGACCGAGGGCACGCTGTTTCCCGTCGACCCGAACCTCCGCCCGGAAGGCCGCAACGGGCCGCTGGTCCGGACTCTGGCCAGCCACCTTGCCTACTACCAGCGCTGGGCGAGGACCTGGGAGTTCCAGGCGCTGCTGAAGGCCAGGCCGGTCGCGGGCGATCACCGCCTCGGCCGGGCGTACGTCACCGCGCTGGCGCCGCTGGTCTGGGCGGCCGCGCGGCGCGAGGGCTTCGTCGCCGACGTCCAGGCGATGCGGCGCCGGGTCGTCGCCAGCCTGCCGGCCGACCGGGCCGGGCGGGAGATCAAGCTGGGCCCGGGCGGGCTGCGGGACATCGAGTTCGCCGTCCAGCTACTCCAGCTCGTGCACGGCCGGACCGACGAGGCGCTGCGCGAGCCGGGCACCCTGCCCGGGCTCGCGGCGCTCGCCGACGGCGGCTACGTGGGCAGGAACGACGCCGCCAGCCTGGCCGAGGCCTACCGGTTCCTCCGGGCGGTCGAACACCTGCTCCAGCTCAGGCAGCTTCGCCGCACCCACTCGCTGCCCACCGACCCCGCGATCCTGCGCCAGGTCGGCCGGGCGCTGCGCGTCATGCGCTACGCGGGCCCGGTCGGCCCCGGTACGGCCGACGAGCCCGCCGACCCGGCGAGCATGCTGATGACCAGGTGGCGGCAGCACGCCGCGGCGGCCAGGCAACTGCACGAGAAGCTGTTCTACCGGCCGCTGCTCGACGCGGTCGCGCGGCTGCCCGACGACGTCCTCCCGCTGACGTCGCGGGCCGCGGCCGAACGACTCGAGGCACTCGGCTACACCGACCCGGCAGGCGCTCTCCGGCATATCGCCGCCCTGACCACGGGCGTGTCGCGGCGGGCGGCGATACAGCGGACGTTGCTGCCCGCGATGCTCGGCTGGTTCGCCGACGCCCCGCGGCCGGACGCGGGGCTGCTCGCGTTCCGCCACGTGAGCGAGGCACTGGGGAAGTCTCCCTGGTATCTGCGGCTGTTGCGGGACGACACGCACGTCGCGTGGCGGATGGCCAGGCTGGTCGCCTCCGGCAGGTACGCGGCCGACCTGCTGCTGCGCGCACCCGACGCGGTGGAGATGCTGGCGGGCGACGGCCTGCTGGCTCCCGTCGACACGGCCAGGCTGCAGGCCGAGGCCGAAGCGACGGTGCGCAGGCACGCCCGCGACGCCGACATGGACGGCGCCGTGGCCGGCCTGCTCGCGGTCCGGCGCCGGGAACTGTTCCGCACCGCGGCCGCCGACCTGCTCGGCGAGCGTGACTGCATGCAGGTCGCCGACGCGCTCGGTGCCGTGACGACAGTGACCGTGCAGGGCGCGCTGGACCTCGCCTGCGGGGCGGTCGAACGGTCGGCAGGCGGGCTGCCCGCGGCGGTCTGCGTGGTCGCGATGGGCAGGTTCGGCGGGCACGAGATGGGCTACGGCAGTGACGCCGACGTGTTGTTCGTATTCGAGCCGGTGCCCGGCGCCAGCGAGCACGCGGCGGCCAGGGCCGCGCACGCGGTGGCGGAGGAACTGCGCCGGCTGCTGGCCACGCCGGGCCCGGACCCTGCCCTGCGGATCGACGCGGACCTGCGGCCAGAGGGCCGGCAGGGACCCCTGGTCAGGACGTTGGCCGCGTACCGGGCCTACTACGGCAGGTGGGCGCGGCCGTGGGAGGTCCAGGCGCTGCTGCGGGCTGACCCGGTGGCCGGCGACACCGGGCTCGGCGCGGCATTCGCCGAGTTCGCGGACGAGGTCCGCTATCCCGCCGGGGGGATCGCCGACGCTTCCGTTCGGGAAATCAAGAGAATTAAGGCCAGAATGGAAGCAGAACGGATGCCCCGGGGTGTCGACCCGGCCCTGCAGGTCAAGCTCGGCCCTGGCGGGCTGTCCGACGCCGAGTGGGTGGCGCAGCTGCTCCAGCTCCGGCAGGCGGACGCGATGCCCGCGCTGCGGACCACGGGAACGCTGGCCGCGCTGGGCGCCGCGCAGGAGGCGGGCCTGCTCGCGGCCGACGACGCCGCCGCACTGAGCACCTCCTGGCTGCTCGCCACCCGGATCAGGAACGCGGTCACGCTGGCCACCGGGCGCGCCTCCGACCTCGTGCCGACCAGTCAGCCGGAACTGGCCGGCACCGCGCGGCTGCTCGGCTACCCGCCAGAGGGGTCCCAGGACCTGGTGCAGGACTGGCGCCGGGCCGCCCGCCGG
>DASPZH010000039.1:0-2811 GCA_035636335.1 Streptosporangiaceae bacterium | reverse complement strand
CGTCGGCACCGACCACGAACCCGTGCGGGACCACGTTCTGGATGCCGCGGATCTCCGGGACGGCGCCGAGCGGGACGGCGATCGAAGGGTGCACCGGGATCCCTCGTCGCCGATACCGCCGATGTGCACCTGATCGAGCCGTTTCTCGTAAATTTCGACCGCCGCGGCGGAAGCGGCACCGCCGTCCGCCTCGCCTCGGCCATGCCGACCACGGCGTGGGGTTCTGCGTGACCGGGGGGATCATCTCGAGTTGCTAGCGAGGCATCTACGATGACGGCGCCGGGGTGACCGACCTGCGCCTGTCCGGCCTGCTCGAGCACTCCAACACCTTCGGCATCACGCTCGGCGCGACGGCCGGCGGCGGCGGGCTCCAGATGCCCAACTGCCACCTGGTGTACGGGGCGGCACCGGCCGGCGCGTACCGGCTGTCGCTGGGGGCGCGCGCCGATGACTTCGTGGTCACCGGGAACTACTTCGACAAGAACGGCCCGAGCCCGGCGGCGGTCCTGGCCACCGCCAGGGGCAAGATCAGCGATAACCACTTCCTGGCCGACACCGCGTGCACCGGGCCCGTCGTCACGGTCGCCGCCGCGAACCAGGCGCTCACCTTCCGCGGCAACGACTGCCGGGCCAACGGCTCGCCGATGACTGCCCTGCTCCAGCTACTCGCGGGCGCCGCGGGCGCCCCGGCCAACGGCGTCTACGACGGGAACAACGTCTACGGCGCCCACCCGGCGCTGATCGCGCCGCTGATCGACAAGAACGCCGTCGCCATCCCGCCGACCAGCACCGCGACCACCTACGTGGCCGGGAACGTGGTCGGCAGCTGAGTCGGGCACGGTCCCGGCCACCCAGGCGCTCCTGTTCGCCGGCCGCTGTCGCCGACCACCGTGGCGCAGGCCGGCGGCCAGCCGGCGGCCGGCGGCACCCGCGACCGCAGCCACGCAGACGACCGTGACCAGCAGCAGCCAGCCCGAACGGAGGTCCTTCGCGGCGGTGAAGCCGTGCACCACCGCGACCGGGTAGGCGGCGTAGCCGAGCCAGTGGACCAGGCGCCACAGCCGCCAGCCGATCCGCGCCCGCAGCAGGCTGGTGACGAGAACCGCGATGCCGAGGTCGAGGGCAACGGCGCCGAGCCCGATCGGCAGCGGCTCGTACCCGGACGTGAACGGCACGAGGACGGCGGCCAGCCTGATCGTGACGTAGCTGTCGGCGACCGCGGTCAGCACGTGCACGGCGAGGAACGTCACGGCGATCAGCGAGACGCGCCGGTGCAATCCGATGACGGCGAACCTCGGCAGCCCGGGCACGCGGACCTTCCCGGCAACGACCACCCCGAGGACAACCACCAGCGTCAACAGGACGATCGCGACGATGCCGGTAGCCCGGCTGGCGTACCACAGGGCGGTCGAGCCCGCCGACCCGCTCATGCTGTCCCGCCTGCCGGCCAGGGTGGTTTCGCCCGCATCAAGACCCCGCGAACATCAAGACCCACCGGACGTGGCATGAGCGCCGCCCGATGACGACGCGGGCGCGACCGAGGCCGCGCCGGAAGTCCCCGAGCCTGAAGTGCCTGCACCTGACGTCCCGGCCGCGGCCGTGGAACCTGCCTGGCCCGTCGTCGCCTTGCCGTGCGCCGAGCCGGGCAGCGCGGCGGCGATGGTCCCGGACGCCGCCGCGCTGGCGACGGCTACGGCGGCCGTGAGCGCTGAGAGCCGCAGCATGCCGCGGCGCCTGAGCGCCGAGGCGGGGCGGGAACGGCCGGGTGAGTTGGCTGCCATCGGTCCTTGCTTTCTGTCGCCGGACCGCGGCGTGTCGTTGCCGCCGCGGCGTACCTGAATCGAGGATCCGAGACCCGGCGCTCGGAGACATCTGGCGTCCTTCTCAATCGCCTCTGAACGCGTTCGTCAATCCGGTTGAGAAGGGTTTGAGAGCCATTCGCGAGCCGGCCGCCAGGCTCGCCGGGCAGCCTCGCGGGTAACTCGGCCCGAACGCGGCCGGGAAAGGAGGTTCTATGCCATCCGCAAGCAGCCGTCGCCTCGCGCGCAGGCTCGCCGTTACCGCCGTTACCGCCGCCAGCCTGGGTGCGGGCGGTGCCGGCATAGCCGCGGCCGCGACGTCGAACGGCACGCCGTCGCCGTCGCATTCGGCGTCGAAGGCGCCGTCCGCGAGCGCGAGCCCCCGGGCCGGGTCGGGCTCGTCAGCCGGGCCGCGCTCCGGACCGGGTCTGACCGGCAGCGCCCACCACTGTCCCAACATGGGCAGCCGGTCGCACGGCACTGGCCAGGGGGCCAGCCCTAGCGCGGGCTGAGGGCGGCGGCAGCCACGACCGGCCGGTGCCGCCCTCGGGCGGCACCGGCCGGTCAGGCTTGCGAGCGAAAGGTCGGCCACCGGCCCGGTCAGACGCCGTGATCTGCGCCCGCCGGCCCGGAGCGGCCCGGCGGCACGCCCGGCCATGACCTCGGGCGACGCCTCAGCCTGGCGACCTCACAGGTGGTAGGCGTACTCGCGGAACTCCCAGTCGGTGACGAACCTCTCGAACCGCTCGATCTCGTTCCGGTCGATCAGCCACGGGCGAGGGTGTCGGGCCCGAACCGCTTGAACGAATTGATCGTGGTGTTCAGCAGGGCGCTCAGCGCGCGAGCGTGCCCGAGCACCCCCGCGATGGCGTGCCGGCCCGTCGCCGATATCCGGTCTTGCGCGTCCGGGTCGCCGAAGATGTTCGTTCCGCTCGTCGTTGATAGAGGCGTGCACGTGGAAGCCGGAGCCGCCCTCGTCGTTGAACGGCTTGGCCATGTAGGTGGCGAGCAG
>DASPZH010000038.1:0-4394 GCA_035636335.1 Streptosporangiaceae bacterium | reverse complement strand
CGACCGCCCCGCCTGGCCGCTGATCGTGCTGCGCACCCCCAAGGGCTGGACCGGCCCGGCCGTGGTGGACGGGCTGCCGGTGGAGGGCACCTGGCGCTCGCACCAGGTGCCGCTCGCCGAGGTCAGGACCAACCCCGAGCACTTGCTCCTGCTGAGGCAGTGGCTGCGGTCGTACGCGCCTGAGGAACTGTTCGACGCGCACGGCCGGCCCCGCCCCGAACTGCTCACTCTCGTCCCGTCCGGCGACCGGCGGCTCGGCATGAACCCGCACGCCAACGGCGGCCTGCTGCTGCGCGACCTGGACCTGCCGAGCCCGCGCGAGCACGCCGTGCCCGTCCCGGCGCCAGGTGCGGTCAGCACCGAGCCGACGCGGGTGCTCGGCGAGATGCTGGCCGACGTGATGCGGCGCAACCTGGCCACGAAGAACTTCAGGATCGTCGGGCCGGACGAGACCGACTCCAACCGGCTCGGCGCGGTCATCGAGGTGACCGGCAAGGCCTGGGAGGCCGAGGTCCTGCCGGTGGACGTGAACCTCGCCCCCGACGGCCGGGTGCTCGAGATCCTCTCCGAGCACACTTGCGAGGGCTGGCTGGAGGGCTACCTGCTTACCGGCAGGCACGGGTTCTTCTCCTGCTACGAGGCGTTCATCCACCTCGTCGACTCGATGCTGAACCAGTACATCAAGTGGCTGAAGGTGAGCCGCAGGCTGCCCTGGCGGCGGCCGATCGCCTCGCTGAACTACCTGGTCACCTCGCACGTGTGGCGGCAGGACCACAACGGCTTCTCGCACCAGGACCCCGGCTTCATCGACCACGTGGTGAACAAGAAGGCCGAGGTGATCAGGGTTTACCTGCCGCCCGACGCCAACTGCCTGCTATCGGTGGCCGACCACTGCCTGCGCAGCCGCAACTACGTCAACGTGATCGTGGCCGGCAAGCATCCTTCGCCCGAGTGGCTGGACATCGACGCCGCCATGCTGCACTGCGCGCGCGGCGCTGGCATCTGGATCTGGGCCAGCAACGACCGCAGCGGCGCGGGCGAGCCCGCCGAGCCCGACGTCGTGCTGGCCTGCGCCGGCGACGTGCCGACGATCGAGGTGCTGGCCGCCGCCGACATCCTCCGCCACAACCTGCCCAACCTGCGAGTGCGGGTGGTCAACGTGGTCGACCTGATGCGGCTCCAGCCGGCCTCCGAGCATCCGCACGGGATGACCGACGCCGAGTACGACGCGCTGTTCACCACGGACAAGCCGGTGATCTTCGCCTACCACGGCTACCCGACGCTCATCCACCGGCTCACCTACCGCCGCCACGGGCACGACAACCTCCACGTACGCGGCTACAAGGAGGAGGGCACCACGACCACGCCCTTCGACATGCTGGTGCTCAACGATATGGACCGGTTCCACCTGGTGACGGATGTCATCGACCGGGTTCCCGGGCTCGGCCCGCGCGCCGCCGCGCTGCGGCAGGAGATGACCGACAACCGGGCCAGGCACCGCGAGTGGATCGTCGCGCACGGCGAGGACATGCCCGAGATCAGGCACTGGGTCTGGCCGGGCGCGCACGGAACGGAGCACGCCGAGCCGGACGCCAGGGCCAGGACGGCCGGCGGCCGCGCACTGCACGTACCCGGCCTGTGATGCCGGCGTCCGGCGCGCGGTCCAGCGCGGCCGGCCAGGCCGGCCCCGGGCGCGTCCTGGTCATCAACGCGGGGTCGAGCAGCCTCAAGCTGTCGGTCGTCGGCCGGGACAGCGCCACGGCGGACCGCTGCGAGATCGACGACTGGGACGGCAGCCCCGGCGCGCCCGCGCTTCGGGCGTACCTGCGCCGGCTGGCCGCGTCAGAACCGCCGGACGCGGTCGGCCACCGCGTCGTGCACGGCGGCACCCTGTTCACGGCCGCAACGCTGATCGACGACGAGGTCCGCGCCGGGATCGCCGGCCTGACCTCGCTGGCGCCGCTGCACCAGCCGCGCGCGCTGGCCGGGATCGAGGCGGCCGCCGCCGCGCTCGGCCCCGTGCCGCAGGTCGCGTGCTTCGACACCGCCTTCCACGCCACGCTCGCGCCCGAGGCGTACACCTACCCGCTGCCGACCGCCTGGCGGAACCGGTTCGGCCTGCGCAAGTTCGGGTTCCACGGACTCTCGCACAGTTACGCGGCTCGCCGGGCCGCCGAACTGCTCAACATCTCCGAGCCTCAACAATTCCGCGTGGTGACTTGTCACCTCGGAGCCGGGTCGTCGCTCGCGGCGGTGCACGGCGGCCGCAGCGTGGAGACCACGATGGGCTTCACGCCGGTCGACGGCCTGGTGATGGCGACCAGGCCGGGCAGCCTCGACCCGGGGATGCTCGTCTGGCTGGCCGGGCCGGGCCGGATCCCGCTGGCCGACCTCGCCGACGGGCTCGAGCACGGCTCGGGACTGGCCGCGCTGGCCGGCCCGAGTGGCGGCCGCGGCGACATGCGCGCGGTGATCGCCGCGGCCGGGCGAGGCGATCAAGCCGCCGGGCTCGCGCTCGGGGTGCACGCGCACCGGCTGGTCGCCTGCGTGGCCGCGATGGCGGCCGCGATGAACGGGATCGACGCGCTGGTCTTCACCGGCGGGATCGGCGAGCACGCGCCGGCAGTCCGGGCCCGGGCGGCCGCCGGCCTGGCGTTCCTCGGCGTCGCCGTCGACCCGGACGGTAACCAGGCCGCCGCCGGGGACGCCGACATCAGCGCCGACGGCGCGCCGGCGCGGACGCTGGTGATCGCGGCCGGGGAGGACGCGGAGATCGCCAGGAACGTCCGGCAGGTTCTGCTTGGCGGCGGCGCGTCCCCCCGGACAGGCACGGCCGGCTAACTTCGCGGCCAGCGCCTCGCGGACCAGCGCGGGCCGAAGCAGGCCCACTCGATCCCCCAGTACGCCATCCGCCGCCGGTTGAGCAGCAGCCTGGCCAGGACCGCGACGGCGAGCAGCGCGACGGCGAGGGCGGCAACGCTGCCGATCTCGGCTAGCAGGGTCCTGACCTGCACCATCGAAGTGGTAATCGGCTGGCGTCCGGTCATGCGGCCGGTGCCGTCCACCCAGATGCTGACCCTGGCCCCGGCCGGCGCCCCGGTCCTGACCGGGACCAGGCCGGACCGGGTCGCGCCGGACGGGGTACGCCACCGGCCGGGCACCCGGTAGGTCGTCATCGAGCCGTACCCGTAGTACCGCGGCGGAGCGGGCCGCAGCAGCATCGCCTGTACCTGCCGCCACGAGGCCTCCTGCCGCACCTGGCGCAGGCCGACAAGCTGCGTCAGGTGGCCGGCCGCCGTCGCGACCAGCGGTGCCCCGATCAGGAAGCCGACCACGAGCACGACCCGCAGCGCGCCTTCGAACCTGTCCATCGGACGGCGCAGCGGACTGCGGTCCGCCCCGATCCACCCGGCTGCCCGCCGGATCAGCGACCGCATCGCAGCACCACGCAGGCTCCGGTCCCCCGTCCGTCGCACCCAGACAGCATGCCCGTCCGCGACCGGGTTCTCACCCGCGCACGCGGGGCATGTTAGCCGGGTGAGCCCGGGCCGGGGACAGGATGAGGACTTTGTCCCCTGTTGCCGGCGCCGCCCGAGAGGCAGACTGGACTGCGCAGGTAAGCCGGTCAGAAACAGGTAAGCCCGGTCAGAATAAGACCGGTCAGAAGGAGCGCACATGGACCGCAGCGAGCAGCAGCCGGTCGTCATGGTTGGCGTCGGCGGCTCTGGCGCCGCCATGGCCGCGATGATCTGGGCCGCGCGGGAGGCAGGCCGCCGCGATGCCACGCTCCGGGTGGTCAGGGCCTGGCAGCCGTACCCAGCCAGGGCCCTGTATGCGGGGACAGGCCGCGGCCGGCCGGGGCATGCCTCGCGCGACGCCGCCGCTGACCGGCTCGCCGCTCATGTCCACGCCGCGCTCGGCGATACCACCAGGATCAACGTCGTCACCGAGGTCATCGAGGGTGAGCCGGAGCGCGTGCTCGCCGCGGCATCGGCCGACGCCGACATGCTGGTGCTCGGAGCGGGAAAGGAGTCGCCGGTGGCGCACGTCGACCCACTGATCGTGGACCGGCCAGTCGGCCCGGTGATCAGGTCCTGTCTCAGCCGTGCCCGCTGCCCGGTCGTGATCATCAGTCCGGCAACGGCGGCCCAGCTTGACATCGGTGACCCGGGCCAGGGGGCCAGGACGCCCGCGGCTGCCCGCGGCTAGGTCGGGCCGACCGGCCGACCCTGGTCGCTCGCAGTTACGGTATGTGTGCGGCGCGTCGTGGTAGCCTGCGCGAGTCAGACGGGGGGTCGACGGTGTCCGGGGGGTCGCGCACCGCGGGGCATCACGCTGCCGCTCCATCCGACGCGGGCGGGTACGCCGCGGACCCGCTCAGGACCAGACGGTTC
>DASPZH010000037.1:0-4895 GCA_035636335.1 Streptosporangiaceae bacterium | reverse complement strand
TGCGCAGCCTGGCGCTGCGCCTGGCCGGATCGAACCTGGCCGTGTCCACGCCCCTGCCCCACACGTGGACCCGCTCGAAGCCACGCGACCGCAGCGCGACCGCCGCCGCCGACGGGGCAAGAGTGCGAGACGCGGCGTTGTGAATCCTGCGCAGGTGCCGCCAGCAGTACGCTTCGCCAGCGCGGCCCAGGTGGTAGGCGCGGGGCGTAGGCCGCCATGTCAGTGGCGTAGACCGCGACCGCGGGAAGCCCGAGCTGTCAGGCCGCCGCGGCTGCGCTAGCGCCAAGGATGACGGGACCTGCCAGGTGCACCAGGTCGGCGCCGTGCCCGGCGATCGCGGCACGCACCGGTGGCCCGGGGAGCCCGACCCGGAAGCCGGGGTAGAGCGGCAGGCCGACCGCGGGCACCCGGACGACGGGGAACTCAGTTCTGACGCCCGGCCGGCGGTCCGGCCGGGGGGCGATCACGAGCGGCTGGTGACCGCCCATGGCTAGCTGCTCGGCAACTCGCATCGCCGTGCTGGCCACGCCGTTGACGTCGGGCGGGAAGGACTCTGTGACATAGGCGATCCGCACGCACTCACAGTCGCCGCCCGAATGCATCAGGTGGCTGCGACGACGTGACGGCGGGACGAATAGTGGATGACAACTGCGAATGAACGCGCAGGTCAAGTGACTTTCGCCGGGGCGGCGTTTACCGTGCGTAAGGCGCGGTAGCTAGCTACCGATGAACCCGGTGGAGCGGCTGGTGCGGCGCGTCGACCGCTGGCAGCAGCGGCACGCCGCGAGCGCATTCGCGTTCGGCGTGATCAAGAAGTACGGCGACGACAACGGCGGCCAGCTCGTCGCGAGCCTGTCCCACGCCGCGTTCGTCTCGCTGTTCCCGCTGCTGCTCGTGCTCACGACCATCCTCGGCATCGTGGCCGCCGACAACCAGGCACTGCGGCAGGACGTCGTCTCCGCCGTCGCCGGTCAGTTCCCCGTGATCAGCCACGAGCTCACCACCAACGTGCATGAGCTGCACCGGGCCAGCGTCGTCGGGCTGGTCGTGGGCCTGCTGGCCACGCTGTGGGGATCCTCAGGCCTGGCCCAGTCCGGCATGTTCGCGATGGCGCAGGTGTGGAACCTGCCGGGACCCGACCGGCCCGGCTACTTCCAGCGGCTCGGCCGGGCCGGCCTCTTCCTGCTCGTGCTCGGCGCCGCGGTGGTCCTGACCACCTTGCTGACCGGGTTCGGAACAATCGGCAGCAGCTCGCTCGTTCTGACCATCGTGGCCGAGTTCCTCGCCGCGGCGGCCAACGTCGGGATGTACACCATCGGCTTCCGCGTCCTGACGCCGAAGACTGTGCCGATCAGGCAGCTTGTGCCCGGAGCCGTCCTGGCCGGCGTCGGCTGGACCATCCTGGAAGCGGCCGGCACCCAGCTCGTCAACCACTATCTGCACAGCGACTCCGTGTACGGGATCTTCGCGGTCGTGCTGAGCCTGGTCGCCTGGATCTACCTCGTGGTCGAGATCACCATCTACGCGGCCGAGGTCAACGTGGTGCTGGCCCGCAGGCTCTGGCCCCGCTCGATCGTCCAGCCGCCGCTCACGCCGGCGGACGTGAAGGCGCTGACACTCCAGCCGCTCCAGGAGCAGCGCAGGGACGAGCAACACGTGGCGGTGTCATTCGCCGAAGATCCCGACGACGCCAAACGATCCCGAGGGGAGACCGATGCGACCGTCTGAGCGTTCAACCGCCGAGCTCCCGACCACCGAGCTCCCGATCGCGCAGTACCCGCACGCCGAGTACTCGACCAGCCAGCAGCCCCGGGTGATCGTCGTCGGCCTCGGGTTCGGCGGCCTGGCGACGCTCAAGGAGCTACGCAACCGGTTCAGCGTGCTGGTACTGGACGGGAACGGCTATACCACGTTCCAGCCGCTGCTCTACCAGGTCGCGACCGCCGGACTCGCCCCCAGCGACGTGGCCTACCCGGCGCGCGCGATCTCGGGCAAGTATGGCGCCCGCTTCAGGCACGGCGAAGTGACGGGCATCAACCCGGCGGAGCGGACCGTGTCGCTGGCCGACGGCAGCCAGATCGGCTACGACTACCTGATCCTGGCCACCGGCGCGACCGCCGCGTACTACGGCGTCGGCGGGGCCGCGGAGCATGCCAGGTCCCTGTACACCAGGCGCGATGCGATCACGCTCCGCGACGAGTTGCTTGGCCGACTGGACGGGCTGGCCGCGGTGAGCCAAGCCGGCCGGGCGGGCCGGGCGGGCCGGGCCGGCCGGCTCGTGATCACCATCGTGGGCGGCAACGCGACCGGCGTGGAGATGGCCGGGAGCCTGGCCGAGCTGCGGAACAGCGCGCTGGAGACCGCGTACCCGGAGATCGACCCGACGCAGGTCGAGGTCCGGCTGGTCGAGCAGCTTCCCGAGCTGCTGACGCCGTTCGCCCCGGCGCTGCGCCGGTACGCCGCCGCGGAACTGGCCAAGCGCGGCGTGGATGTCCGGCTGGGAACCGCGATCAAGGAAGTTAACCCCGAGGCCATCCTGCTCGCCAGCGGTGAGACGCTGCCCAGCGACCTCACCGTCTGGGCAGCCGGGGTGCAGGCACCGTCGGCCGCGGCGGCGTGGGGTCTGGAGCAGGGCAAAGGGGGCCGGATCGTGGTCGAGCCCGACCTGAGGGTCCGCGGCCAGGACCGGATCTTCGCGGTCGGCGACATCGCCGCCGACGCCGAGCAGCCGCTTCCGCAGCTTGCCCAGCCCGCCCTGCAGATGGGTCGGCACGCCGCCCGCCAGATCCGCCTCCTGGCCCGCGGAGAGCCGACCGTGCCGTTCGGATACCGCGACAAGGGGATCATGGCGACCATCGGCCGCCGCTCCGCGGTGGTGCAGCTAGGCCGCGGACGGCGGTTCCGCGGCACGATCGCGTGGCTGGCCTGGCTCGGCCTGCACCTGGTGACCCTGCTCGGCAACAGGAACCGGATCTCGGCGCTGATCAACCTGTCCTGGCGCTACGTGGCCTGGAATCACGGCGGCGGCCTGATCGTCGGCGACGACCAGTCCGGGTCGCCGGGCCCGGCCGACCCGGACGGACCGACCGACTCCCGTCCGCCCGGCCGTGACGCCAGCGCGGCCGAGAGTGCCGCCCGGCGACGTTACACGGCCGGGCCGGGCGACGGGGCCGGCGTGCTCTAGGGCCTGGCGGCTGACTTCATCATCATGGTGGATTGACCGCTGGCGAGCTAGACATCGAGATTCCCGCCGAACTCATCAAGCCCGAGGACACCCGCGATGGAGACACTCAGCCCTGATCAATGGCGGGCGCTGTTCGCCGAGTCCAACCACTCGGCACTTCACCTTGAGATGCGCGACATCTACGCCGTCGAGGACGAGAAACAGCGCGTCACCCACTTCCAGGCCACCGGCAGCAGGGACCTCTCCGCAGAAGTCCAGGCGCTAGAGCGATCTTGGTGGCTCGACCTGATGCGCAACAGCAAGGCACGCGGCGTGAGCCTGCGCCGCTCCCGCATCGTCTCCGAGCCCGTCACCAGCTACATCCGATACGAATACGCAGGCACGCCGCTCAACATCCTGGCCGGAGAAGAAGTCCGGTGGCTGCCCAGGACCAACGCGGCCCGCCTCGCCCTGCCCGGAGCGGACTTCTGGCTATTCCACCAGCAGCGAGTTCTGTTCAACCACTTCACCGGAGACGGCGGATGGCTCGGCAACGAGCTAGTGACCGATGACGGAAGCTCGCGAGACTGTGCTCGGACGCCTTCGAGGCCGTCTGGGAACTGGCGACTCCGCACGACAAGTACCATCCTGCCTAGACCGTGCCCAAGAACGTCGAGCAGGCACGACAAGCACTCGCGAAGAGACTGCGCGACCTGAGGACGAACGCCCGCCTGTCCGGCCGGGAACTGGCCGCACGGGCGGGCTGGCACTACACCAAGATCTCCAAGATCGAGCATGGCACCACCATGCCATCCGAGGCTGACCTTGAATGCCGTCAGGCCGGGTCACGCTCGATCGGGCAGGTCATGCAGCGCGGCCCGCCGCGGCCGCGGCCGAGTTCCTCGCCGGGGATGGTCACGACCTCGATGCCCTGCTTGTCCAGCATCGTGTTGGTCGCCACGTTGCGCTCGTATCCGACCACCACTCCGGGCGCGAGCGCCAGGTAGTTGTTCCCGTCGTCCCACTGCTCCCGCTCGGCGGCCCTGATGTCCTCGTCGGTCCTCAGCACGGTCACCTGGTCCACGCCCAGAGCCGACGCCAGCGCGGCCCACAGGCTCTTGCTGCGCGCGACCCGCAGGCCCCCGCGGTCGGCCTTCGTGATGGTCCACGAGCGCAGCCGCCGGTCGATGTACGGGTAGAGCACGAACGTCGCGGTGTCGATCATCGTGAGCACCGTGTCCAGGTGCATCATCGCGTGTGACTGCGGCAGTTCCGCGGCGATCACGGTGCTGGCCTGACCGGAGTCGAACAGCGCGCCGGCCAGGATCTCGACCGCCATCGGCGTCGTCCGCTCGCCCATGCCGATGAGCACCGCGCCGTGGCCGAGCACGTGCACGTCACCGCCCTCGATGCTGGCCGGCAGGTGGCCCACGTCGTCGTCTCCGTAGTAGCGGAGGAACTCCGCCCCGGCGAACGCCGGGTGGTACCGGTAGATGGCCCTGGTGTGCAGCGTCTCGCGCAGCCTGGCTGGCCTGGCCATCGGGTTCAGGCAGACTCCGCCGTAGACCCAGCACGAGTTGTCGCGCGGGAACAGGTGGTTCGGCAGCGGTGGCAGCAGGAAGTCGTCGGGGCTCAGCATGTCCCATCTCAGGCTGTGCGCGCGGAGCGGGCGCAGGTCGGCCTTGAGGATCCCGCCGACCAGGTACTCGGCCAGGCTCGCGCCGTCCAGGTC
>DASPZH010000036.1:0-2125 GCA_035636335.1 Streptosporangiaceae bacterium | reverse complement strand
CGAGGGCGGCACGAGCCCGAGCGAGGCCGACCCGTCGGCGCCGCCCAGCATCGCCTCGACCCGCTCGGTGGTCGGCGGCACGACCGGCAGGCCGTCGGTCCAGCCGCGCTCGAACATGTCCTCCATCTCGTCGTCGAGGGTGCGCCGTGAGATCGCCGCCGCTACCTCGGGGTCGATGGCAGCCTTGGACGAGCATCCCGGCTTGTACCGCGGCTCGGCCTCCGGCGGCGCCGCCAGCGCGGTGCCCAGGATGGCCCCGGCCCGCTCGATCAGCGCGGCGAGGCGGGGCTGGTCCCAGCCCACGACCGTGCCTTCGAGCATCCCCGCGCCGCCGACGAGGACCGTCGTCGGGACCGTGACCAGCCCGTAGGCCCGCGACGCCTCGAACGGCGGAGGTTGTGACAGCACCCGGCCGGCCCAGCCGAGCCTGCGTGCCGTCCGGATGGCGACGTCGAGCGGGTCCTCGAAGACCGCCGCGGCGGTGAGCCCGGCGGCCTCCCAGCCGCGGCACAGCGGGCCGAGGTTGCCCAGCGCCAGCGCCGACGTGGGGCACTCCTCGGAGACGAAGACGAGCAGTGCCGCACCGCTGCCGCTGAGGTCGCCCAGGCTGGCCTCGGCCGGGTCGACGCCGGCGACGGACAGCGCCGGCGCGCGCTGATCGTGCATCGGTCGCCCTTTCCGCGCGGCACGTGCGGCGGTGGCGGCGTGATGTTCCGCCTCCTCGGATCGGAGCATATCCGCACCAGGCGACGCCGCCCCGCCGCGGATCTGGTTCGCTGTCCTCTATGACTTCCGCAGCGTCAACCGAGCCTGCGTTCCAGGCCGACCCGCCGTCGTGGTTCCTGGCCGCGCTCGACGCGAGCGTCGAGACCGGCTTGGTTACCGTGGACGGGACGCCGATCAGCTACCGCGCCTTCGGCGGACGCCGCGACAGCGGCATCGTGCTCGTGCACGGCGGCGCGGCCCACGCACGCTGGTGGGATCACATCGCCCCGCTGCTCGCGCGCGGCGAACGGGTCGTCGCACTCGACCTTTCCGGCCACGGCGACAGCGGCCGGCGCGACGTCTACACGCTCGACTGCTGGGCGCACGAGGTGATGGCCGCGGCGAGCACGGCCGGCATCGGCGGCCCGCCGGTCGTGATCGGTCACAGCATGGGCGGCTTCGTCGCGCTGCGTGTCGCGGGGCTGTACGGCTCGGCGATCGAGGGCGTGGTGGTCATCGACTCGCCGGTCAGGGACATCACGCCGGAGGAGCAGGCGGCCCGCGACCAGCGGGCGTTCGGCCCGTTGCGGGTCTACCCGACCCGCGAGGCCGCGATCGCGCGGTTTCACCCCATCCCGGACCAGCCCGCGCTGCCCTACATCACGGCGCACGTGGCCGCGACCTCGATCCGGGAGGTCGAGGGTCGAGACCACGGCTGGAGCTGGAAGTTCGACCCCCGCGTGTTCGGCAGGCCGCCGCTGACGCCGAAGCTGCTGACCAGGCTGGACTGCCGGGTGGCGCTGTTCTGCGCCGAGCATGGGATCGTCAATCCGGAGACCAGCGAGCTGATGTACGACCGGCTCGGCCGGAGGGCGCCGCTGATCCAGATCCCGGCCGCCGGACACCACGTCATGCTCGACTACCCGATCGCGCTGGTCACCGCGCTCCGCACGCTGCTGGCCGACTGGGACCACTCGACGCCGATCGGCGAGCGGCTCCAGCCGCGCCAAGCTGGCTCGTAGGCGGGCTCGTAGGCGGGCTCGCGGTCCCCGGCCGTCCAGTTATGCGGTCCCCGGCCGTCCAGTTATGATGCCGCGCTCGGCCAGCGATCCGAGTGCCCGCTGAACCGCGTCCGCGTCCATGCGCGCCGCTGACGCGACGTCAGCGGCCGTGACCCGGCCGACCAGGGAACTCCAGCGTCGCGATGGCCTCGTAGATGTCGGCCTCGGCCCCCGACCAGGCTCACGTCGTCCGCAAGGCCGACGTGAGGGGCAGGCCGAGCCTACGGGGTCAGCTCAGAGGTACGGGTCGGGGTGCACGGTGTAGGTTCGGCCGGCTGGCGTGGTCCAGCTGAACTGGCCGGGCCGGGGCTGGGTCAGCGTCCAGCGGGGGTGCTGTTTGAGCTGGTGGTGCGACCGGC
>DASPZH010000035.1:0-24836 GCA_035636335.1 Streptosporangiaceae bacterium | reverse complement strand
TGGTGCACGAAGCCTTCGCGGCGCCCGGCGAACGTCCAGGCCGGGGTTGGGGAGTGCGCGGGTGACACCGTCGTGCGGTGGAACTCGTGACCGCGGACGGGCGTGCCGGCCGCGACGAGGACCGACTCGGCGGCCGCGGTCGCGTCACGGTAGCCGAGCGTAAGCGTGCCGGTCATCTCGGCCGAGGCGTCGATCACCGCGCACATGGGCATGCCGTCCAGCTCCCGGGTCAGGTACAGCAGGCCGGCGCACTCGGCGGCCACCGGCGCGCCGGAGCGCGCCAGCCGCGCGACGCCCGCGCGGAGCCCGGCATTGGCGGACAGTTCGCCGGCGTGCAGCTCGGGGAACCCGCCGCCGAGCACGAGCGCGGCGGTGCCGGCCGGAAGTGCCTCGTCGCGCAGCGGGTCGACGGTGACCACCTCGGCGCCGGCCGCGGTGAGCAGTTCGGCGGTCTCCGCGTAGCAGAAACTGAACGCCGCGCCGCCGGCGAGGGCCACGACCGGCGGGCGGCCGGTCCGCGAAGTCGCGTCGGTGATCACGCGGGGAGCGGCCGGGTCGGCTGAGAGCACCGCGTCGTGCGGCGACCAGGGCACCGTCGCGAGCGGGCGCGCCGAAGCCGCCAGGGCGACCACGGCGTCCAGGTCCACGGACTTGGCGACCAGCGTGGCCAGCCGCGCGACGGCCTGCCGGGCGGGACCCTCCCGCTCCGCCGCCGGGACCAGCCCGAGGTGCCGCGACGGCGCGGCGACGGCGTCGTCACGGCCTAGCACGCCAAGGACCGGCATGCCGATCCCGGCCAGGGCGTCCCGCAGGATCTCCTCGTGGCGGGCCGAACCGACCCGGTTCAGGATCACCCCGCGCAGCTTTACTCCCGGGTCGTAGCCGGCGAAACCAGAGACCAGCGCGGCGACCGACCGGCCCTGCGCCGAGGCGTCCACGACCAGCACCACCGGCGCGCCGAGCAGGCCCGCGACGTGCGCGGTGGAGCCGGCCGGCCCCGACCCGCGCCCGTCGAACAGGCCCATCACGCCCTCTACCACCGCGATGCCGGCACCCGCCGCGCCGTGCGCGAACAGCGGCCCGATCAGCTCCTCGCCGCACAGCACGGGGTCGAGGTTGCGGCCAGGACGCCCGGTCGCCAGCGCATGGTAGCCGGGGTCGATGTAGTCGGGGCCGACCTTGTGCCCGGACACCGCCAGGCCGCGGGCCGCGAGCGCGGCCATCAGCCCGGTGGCGACGGTGGTCTTGCCGTGGCCGGACGCGGGCGCGGCGATCACCAGGCGCGGAACGGTTACCACTCGATGCCCTTCTGGCCCTTCTGGCCCGCGTCCATCGGGTGCTTGATCTTGGTCATCTGGGTCACCAGGTCGGCGGCCTCGACCAGGCGCGGGTCGGCGTCGCGGCCGGTGATGACCACGTGCTGCTGGCCGGGCCGGTCCCGCAGGGTCGCGACCACGTCCGCCACATCGACCCAGCCCCACTTGATCGGGTAGGTGAACTCGTCGAGCACGTAGAAGCGATGGGCCTGTGCGGCGAGGTCCCGCTTGACCTGCTGCCAGCCCTCCGCGGCGTTCGCGGCGTGGTCGTCTGCGGTGCCAGCCCGGGCGATCCATGACCAGCCCTCGCCCATCTTGTGCCAGGTGACCGGCCCGCCCTCGCCGGTTTCGGCGTGCACGCGGCCGAGCGCGCGCAGCGCGGTCTCCTCGCCCGTCTTCCACTTCGCGCTCTTGACGAACTGGTACACCGCGATGGGCCAGCCCTGGTTCCAGGCCCGCAGCGCGAGCCCGAACGCGGCCGTGGACTTGCCCTTCATCTCCCCGGTGTGCACGACGACCAGCGCCCGCTGCCGTCGCTGCCTGGTGGTGAGCCCGTCGTCGGGGACGACGGACGGCTTTCCCTGCGGCACTACGCGACCTCCCTGAGTGCGCGGACCGAGTCGGCCAGCGGGCCGGCGGCGAGTTCGTCGAGCCTCAGCACCGGGCCGGCCAGCGTTTGCGCGATGCCGGCAGCCAGGTCCAGCCGGACCGGGCCAGACTCGCAGTCCACGACCACGCTGGCGACCCCGGCCGCCGCCAGCAGGGCGGCCGCCCGGTGCGCGGCGGCCACCGGCGAGACGGCCGCGCCTGGCCGAACGGCCTGCCCGGGCGGAGCTCCTGTCGCCCGGCCGTCGGTGACCAGGACGAGCAGCGGCCGGCGCCGGGGGTCGCGCAGCCGCTCGGTGCGCAGCACCTCGTGCGCCCGCAGCAGGCCGGCCGCCAGCGGCGTCCGCCCGCCGGTCGGCAGCGCCGCCAGCCGGCCCGCCGCGGCCTCGACCGACGACGTGGGCGGCAGCAGCAGATTCGCCGCCGACCCGCGGAAGGTGATCATGCCGACCTTGTCCCTGCGCTGATAGGCGTCGAGCAGCAGCGACAGCACCGCGCCCTTGACGGCGCCCATCCTGGCCCGCGCCGCCATCGACCCGCTCGCGTCGACCACGAACAGCACCAGGTTGCTCTCCCGGCCCTCCAGCCGCGCCTCGCGCAGGTCAGCGCGGCGCACCCGGAGCGGCTCGGGGGCTCGGCGCCCGCGCGCGACCTGATGCGGCGCCGCCGCGGCGACGGTCGCGGCCAGGTGCAGTCTCGCCAGGCGCCCGCGCGGCACCAGCGCCCCGGTCACCCGTCCCGCGTCGGTCCTGGCCCGCGACCGTCGTCCCGCGGCACCGGCACCGACCCCGGGGATTTCCAGCCTCCGCACGCGGAACACGGCTCCGGGTGCCGCGGCCTCGGCCGGTGCCCGCCGTGTGACGGCGCGGTCATCCGCACCGTCGTCGTGGCCGCTTGCCTCGCGCGGCTCGTCGGCGTGCGAGGCGGCCGGGGGTGGTTCGCCCGGCGCGGGGGTGCCGCCGCCCGGCCCGCGGTCGTCCGGCCCGCGGTCGTCCGGGCCGTGCTCGGGCCGGTCGCCGTCCCCGGTGCCGGCAGTGTCGGCCTGGCTGGCCGTGTCGGTCTGGCTGGCCGTGTCGGCCGCCCCGTCGGCCGCCCCGTCGGCCAGCGCCTCCTCGAGCTGGTCCTCGTCCAGGTCGGGCGCGTCGAACGGCTGCCGCCTGCGCCGGTGCGGCAGCGCGAGCATGGCCGCCGTCCGCACGTCGTCGGCGGTCACCTGGACCCGTCCCTGCCACGCGGCGTGCGCGACCGCGGCGCGGGCCGTGACCAGGTCCGCCCGCAGTCCGTCCACCTCGAACGCCGCGCACACCGACGCGACCTGGCGCAGCACCGCGTCCGCCAGGACCACCCGCGGCAGCAGCTCCCTGGCGGCTCGGATCCGCCGCGCCAGCTCGTCCTCGGCCGCCCGCCAGCGCCCGGCGAAGCCGGCCGGGTCGGCGTCGCAGCCCATCCGCCGCCGCACCACCTCGGCCCGCTCGCCCAGGTCCCTGGGCGCGGCGGCCTGCACGGTCAGCCCGAACCGGTCGAGTAGCTGCGGCCGCAGCTCGCCCTCTTCCGGGTTCATGGTCCCGACCAGCAGGAACCTGGCGGCGTGCCGCACCGACACGCCCTCGCGCTCCACGTAGCAGGTGCCCAGCGCGGCAGCGTCGAGCAGCAGGTCCACCAGGTGGTCGTGGAGCAGGTTAACCTCGTCGACGTAGAGCACGCCCCGATGCGCCGCGGCCAGCAGGCCCGGCTCGTAGGCCTTGACCCCCTCGGTGAGCGCCCGCTCGATGTCGAGCGCGCCGACCAGCCGGTCCTCGCTGGCCCCGACCGGCAGCTCGACCAGCTTGGCTGGCCTGGCCTGCGTCCCCGCGCCCGGCTCGTGCGGGCCGTCCGGGCAGTGCGGGTCGGGGGATGCGGGGTCGCAGGAGAACCGGCAGCCGGCGACCACCTCGACGTCCGGCAGGACCGCGGCGAGCGCGCGGACCATCGTGGACTTGGCCGTCCCCTTCTCCCCGCGCACGAGCACGCCGCCGATGGCCGGCGAGACGGCGTTGAGCACGAGCGCCAGCCGCAGCTCGTCCATGCCGACGATGGCGCTGAAAGGATATCCCTTGCCCGTCACGGTTCGTTGTCCTCCAGTTCGCCTTCCAGCTCCAGGTAGGCGGCCCGCAGCCGGTCCAGCGTCCGCGCGTCCGGCCGCGCCCACAGGCCGCGCTCGGCGGCTTCGAGCAGTCGCTCGGCGACGCCGCGCAGCGCCCACGGGTTGGACCGCCGCATGAAGTCGCTGACCTCCTGGTCGAACACGTACGAGGCGGCCAGTTGCTCGTACATCCAGTCCTCCACCACGCCGGCCGTCGCGTCGTAGCCGAACAGGTAGTCCACGGTCGCCGCCAGCTCGAAGGCGCCCTTGTACCCGTGCCTGCTCATCGCGGCGATCCAGCGCGGGTTGACCACGCGGGCGCGGAACACCCGCCTGGTCTCCTCCGCGAGCGTGCGGGTGCGCACCAGGTCGGGCAGCGCCGAGTCGCCGACGTAGGCGGCGGGGGACTGGCCGGTCAGGTGCCGCACCATGGCGACCATGCCGCCGTGGAACTGGAAGTAGTCGTCGGAGTCGGCGATGTCGTGCTCGCGGGTGTCGGTGTTCTTCGCCGCGACCGTGATCCGGCGGAAGCTCGCCTCCATGTCGGCGCGCGCCTGCCGCCCGTCCAGCCCGCGGCCGTACGCGTACCCGCCCCACACCGCGTAGACCTCGGCCAGGTCGGCGTCGGTGCGCCAGTTCCGCGCGTCGATCAGCGGCAGCAGGCCCGCGCCGTACGCGCCGGGCTTGGAGCCGAAGATGCGGGCGGTCGCCCGCCGCCGGTCGCCGTGCGAGCGCGTGTCCGCCTCGGCGTGCGCGCGCACGTAGTTGTCCCCGGCCGGCTCGGCCAGGTCAGCGACCGCCCGGATCGCGTCGTCGAGCAGCGCGATCACGTGCGGGAACGCGTCGCGGAAGAACCCGGAGATCCGGACCGTGACGTCGATCCGCGGCCGGCCCAGGTCGGCGAGCGGCACGACCTCGAACCCGGTGACCCGCCGCGACGCGTCGTCCCAGACGGGCCGGCAGCCGATCAGCGCGAGTACCTCGGCGATGTCGTCGCCCTGGGTCCGCATCGCCGACGTGCCCCACACGGTCAGGCCGACCGAGCGGGGATAGCCGCCGGTGTCGGCGACGTGCCGGGCGAGCAGCGAGGTGGCGAGCGCCGCTCCGACCGCCCAGGCGTTGCGGGACGGGATCGCCTTCGGGTCGACGGAGTAGAAGTTCCGCCCGGTCGGCAGGACGTTGACCAGGCCGCGGGTGGGGGAGCCCGACGGGCCGGCCGGCACGTAGCGGCCGTCAAGCGCGCGGAGCACGTTGGTCAGCTCGTCGGTCGTCCGGGCCAGCCGCGGCACGACCTCGGTCGCGGCGAACTCCAGCACGGCGGCCACGTCGCGCGGCGAGTCGCCGAGTACCTCCTTGACGATCGGCGGGACCCGGGCGGGCTGCCAGTCAGCCGCGTCGAGGCCGGAGACCAGCCTCGACGCGGCCAGTTCCAGCAGGTCGAGCGCGTCGGCGCCGGTGCGAGCACCCGCGCGGGTCGCGGTGGCGCTGTCCGCCGCGGCGGACAGCGCCACCGGCACATCCACCACGCGCCCGGCGTCGGCCAGGAGTTCCTTCTCGTCCAGGCCCGCCCAGGCGGCCAGAGCCGCGCGCAGGCCGGGCAGCGCGGCGCGGCCGCCCCAGACCTGGGTCGCGCGCAGCACGGCCTGCACCGTGGTGACGAGCTGCTCCCCGGACGGCGCGCTGCCGAGCACGTGCAGGCCGTCGCGGATGACCGCGTCCTTGATCTCGCACAGGTACCCGTCCACGTGCAGCACGAAGTTGTCGAACTCCTCGGCCGCCGGGACGGCGTCGATCTCCAGGTCGTGGTGGAGCTGCGCGGCGCGGATCAGCTCCCAGATCTGGGCCCGCACCGCCGGCAGCTTCGCCGGGTCAAGCGCGCTGACCGTCGCGTGCTCGTCCAGGAGCTGTTCCAGCCTGGCCAGGTCGCCGTAGGTGTCGGCGCGGGCCATCGGCGGGATCAGGTGGTCGACCACGGTCGCGTGCGTGCGCCGTTTGGCCTGCGTCCCCTCGCCGGGGTCGTTGACGATGAACGGGTAGATCAGCGGCAGGTCGCCGAGCACCGCGTCCGGCGCGCACTCCGCCGACAGGCCAAGGCCCTTGCCGGGCAGCCACTCGCAGGTGCCGTGCTTGCTGAGGTGCACCAGCGCGTCCGCGCCGAACGAGCGCGCCAGCCACCGGTACGCCGCCAGGTAGTGGTGCGACGGCGGCAGGTCAGGGTCGTGGTAGATCGCGACCGGGTTCTCCCCGAAACCGCGCGGCGGCTGGATCATCAGCACCACGTTGCCGAACCGCAGCCCGGCCAGCACGATGTCGTCGCCGTCGGTGTACAGCGCGCCGGGCGGCTCCCCCCAGTGCCCGGTCACCGACGCCCGCAGCGCCGCGGGCAGCGCCGCGAACCAGCGCTCGTACTCGGCGCGCGGCACCCGCATCGGAGCCGCGGCGAGCTGCGCCTCGGTGAGCCACTCGGTGTCGTGGCCGCCGGCCGCGATCAGCGCGTGGATCAGCTCGTCCCCGTCCTCGGGGAACCCGGCGCCCAGGTCGTACCCGGCCTCGCGCAGGCAGCGGAGCAGCGAGACCGCGGACGCCGGGGTGTCCAGGCCGACCGCGTTGCCCACCCGCGCGTGCTTGGTCGGGTATGCCGACAGCATGATCGCCAGCCGCCGGTCGGCGGCGGGCCGGTGGCGCAGCCGAGCGTGCGCGACCGCGGTCCCGGCCACCCGGGCCGCCCGCTCGGGATCGGCGGCGTACGCCGGCACGCCGTCCTCGCCCGCCTCCTTGAACGAGAACGGGACCGTGATCAGCCGCCCGTCGAACTCGGGCACGGCGACCTGCATCGCGGCGTCCATCGGCGTGAGCGCCGCGCTCGAGGCCGCCCATGCCGCACGCGACGAGGTCAGGCACAGCGCCTGGAGCACGGGGACGTCCAACTCGGCCAGCGCGGCGACGTCCCAGGCGTCGTCGTCCCCGCCCGCGGCCGCGTCGCTGGCCACGGTTCCCCCGGCCGCGAGCACGGTCACGATCAGCGCGTCCACCCCGGCGAGCAGGCCGTACACCTCCGCCCCCGCCGACCGCAGCGACGAGCAGAACACGGGCCGCGCGTTGGCGCCGTGCGCCTGCACCGCGTCGGCGAGGGCGTCCACGAACGCGGTGTTGCCGGAGACCGCGTGCGCACGGTAGAACACGATCCCGACCGTCGGCCGGTCCGGGCGGCGGTCGCGGCTGCCGTGCACGCCGTGCGCGGGGAGCACCGCGGGCGGGTCGAACCCGTGCCCGGTCAGCAGGATCGCGTCGGACAGGAACCTGGCGAGCTGGGCGAGGTTGCCTGGCCCGCCTTCGCGCAGGTAGGCCAGCGCCTGCGTGGCCACCCCGGCCGGGACCGTGGACAGCGCCATCAGGTCCGCGTCGGCCTCGGCCTCGCCGCTCAGCACCACCGCGGGCAGGCCGGCCGCGAGCACCGCGTCGAGCCCGGCTGCCCAGCTTCGCCGCCCCCCGAGCAGCCGGACCACGACGCAGAACGCCCCGTCCAGCAGGCCCGCGACGTCCTCGGGCGACGTGCGAGCGGGGTTGGCCAGGCGCCACGGCCCGCCGCCGGACCTGGCGGCCAGCAGGTCGGTGTCGGACGCCGATGCCAGCACGATCACGGGCTCGGCGGGCCGCGGGGTCATGGCGCCCCCGGCGGGATGAACGGCAGCCCGGCGGGAGCGCCGTCGTGGATGAGCCGCAGAAGCTGGTCGGTGTCGATGTGCTCGGCGACGAGGTCGCCGAGCACATCGAGCCTGCGCTGGCGCACCGCCTCGAAGCAGATCTGCCCGGGTTCGAAGTCGCGTCCGGCGTCGGCGGCAACCTGGCGGAGCAGCCCGCGCCGGAAGTCGTCGCCGTCGAATATCCCGTGCCACGTGGTGCCGCGGACGGCACCGGCCGCGCACCCGCCGGGAAACGGGTCGCCCGCGACGGCAGTCACCACTCCGTGGTGGATTTCGTAACCGGTTGTCGTTGCGCCCGCTGCGTCTTCCGCGCGCCGGCCGAGCACCTTTTCCCGGCCGAACCGGACGTCCGCCGGCAGCAATCCCAGGCCGGCGACGGATCCCGCGCGAGTTTCCACGTCGTCGCGGATGTCGCGGGCGAGCATCTGGAACCCGGCGCAGATGCCGATCACCGGCCGGCCGGCGGCGGCGCGGGCGGTGATCGCGGCGGCCAGGCCGCGCTCGCGCAGCCAGGCCAGGTCGGCGACGGTGGCCCGGCTGCCGGGCAGGATCACCAGGTCCGCCGCGGCGACCTCGCCCGGCGTGGTGACGAAGCTGACGGCCACGCCTGGCTCGGCGGCGAGCGGGTCGGTGTCGGTGAAGTTGCTGATGTGCGGGAGCCGGACGACGGCGACCCGCAGCGCGTCGCGGCCCGCGGGCGGGAGCGGCTCCGCGGTGTAGGCGCCGAGGTCGAGCGAGTCCTCGGCGTCGAGCCAGAGGCCCGGGGTCCACGGCAGCACGCCGAGCACGGGCCGCCCGGTGAGGCTGCGCAGCGCGGCGAGGCCCGGGTCGAGCAGCCGCTGGTCGCCGCGGAACTTGTTGACCACGAACCCGGCGACCAGCGCCTGGTCCTCGCGGCTCAGCAGCGCGAGCGTGCCGAACAGGGCGGCGAACGCGCCGCCCCGGTCGATGTCGGCGACGACGACGACCGGCAGTCCCGCCGCCCTGGCCAGGCCCATGTTCACGATGTCACCATCGCGCAGGTTGATCTCGGCCGGGCTGCCGGCTCCCTCGCAGACCACCACGTCGAACCGTCCCCGCAGGTCAGCCAGGCAGGCCAGGGCCCTTTCCCGCAGGGCCGGCTTGAGGTCGCGGTAGGACAGGGCGTCCGCCTCGGCGACCGGCTTGCCGAGCACCATGACCTGGCTGCGGCCGTTGCTCCCCGGCTTGAGCAGCACGGGGTTCATCGCCGCCTCGGGCTCGACGCCCGCCGCCGCGGCCTGCATCGCCTGCGCCCGCCCGATCTCGCCGCCGTCGTGGGTGACGGCCGAGTTCAGCGACATGTTCTGCGCCTTGAACGGGGCCACCTTGACGCTCCGGCGGGCCAGCCAGCGGCAAATTCCGGCGGTGAGCACGCTCTTGCCGGCGTCCGAGGTCGCTCCCGCGACGAGCAGCCCGGTCATGGTTGCCTCCCGTGGCCACAGACGGCCGCCGGGCGGCGCGCGGTGCCCGGCCGTCTGCGGTCGAGCAGCCACGCCGCCGCCGCGCTGGCCGCCGCCGCGGCGACCGTGACCAGCCGCGACAGCTTCACCGCCCGGCCGATGTCGGGTGCCGCCGGCGCGGGGCCGTCGCCGAGCAGCCCGCGCCGCTCGGCGACCCCCTGGTAGACGTTGGTGCCGCCGAGACCGACGCCGAGCGCCCCGGCGAACGCGGCCTCGCAGCGGCCCGCGTTCGGACTCGGGTGCGCCGCGCCGTCCCGGCGCAGGGTGCGCAGCGCGCGGCGCGCGCTGCCGCCGGCCATCGGCGCCAGCGCGACCGTGAGCAGCGCCGTGATCCTGGCCGGCACCCAGTTGGCCGCGTCGTCCAGCTTCGCCGCCGCCCAGCCAAACTGCTCATACCGCGGGCTGCGGTGCCCGACCATCGCGTCCAGCGTGTTGACGGCCCGGTAGGCCAGCAGCCCGGGCACCCCGCCGACCGCTCCCCACAGCAGCGGCGCCACCACGGCGTCGCTGGTGTTCTCCGCCACCGACTCGACGGTCGCCCGCGCGATGCCCGGCCCGTCGAGCCGGTCGGGGTCGCGCCCGCACAGCGCGGGAAGCTGCGCGCGCGCGGCGGTCAGGTCGGCGGCGTCCAGCGCTCGTGCGATCCCCGCCGCCTCCCGCGCGAGGCTGGCGGCACCCAGCACCGTCCAGGTGGCGGCCGCGGTCAGGCAGAGGCCGCGCCGCGGGCCGCCGCGGGCCAGGCGCTGCAGCGCCCAGCCGCCCGCCGCCACCGGGCCGACGCAGGCCGCGGTGAACAGGACCCCCCGGGCGCGGGTGCCCGCCCAGAGCCGGTTCTCGGCGCGGGCGGCCAGCGAGCCGAAGGCCGCTACCGGATGGACCGCCCGCGGATCGGCGACGACGGCGTCGAGAGCGGTCCCGAGCAGCAGCCCGGACGCGAGCCCGGACCGCCGGCGCATCAGCGGCGGCGGGTGCGGGTGCGAGCCGCGACTAGGCGGTGCGATCCGGCCGGCGACATCTCCATGGCAAGCCTTCCTCGGGGTGACCACGCCCCGTCACGAAGGACCCAACGGCCGGAGTGTCCTGGCTCCCGGATCGATGCTGCCCTCAGCCTTCCCACCGCGTGCGCGGTCGTGGCTGTCGTGAGGGCCGCTCCCCGGTCACAGTGGCGGGACCGCGTCGGACTCGCACCGACTTCCTCCACTGCCGTCGATTGACGTGGCTAACCCCACCACAGCCGCCCGGTCCCCGTCAAGCAAGCACGAGCGCGTCCCCTGGGCGGACGTTCCTGTGGCCGGTGCAGTCACCGACCCCGGCGAGAGGCTCTCACCGCGGCCCTTCCTTGACGGCGTAGTAGCTGAGGAACATGTCGGCTCCGCTGGCGAGGAGATCCTCGGTAACGCGTTGATCGAGTTGAATGCCGAAGGTGGAGCGGATGATGTGGGGTAGACGGTCAGGGCGTAGAACTGGATGACGGCGAGATCGGGGTCGGGAACGACCAGGTAGCCGCGGCCGGAGCGGTTCGCCGGGGAGGCACCCCGGGCTTCGGGCGGCTTCCCTTCGGTGGCGGCATCCGGCCGATGCCTGGGCGCCAGCTTCGCCACCTTTGAGATGCTGATCATCATGCCCGAGGTGCTGCGAGCCGTGACGCTTCGCCCCGCATCATGCCGACCCGCGCGTGTCCACCGGGAGGCCGTGACATTCGCTCCGCACGGTGGCGCCCGCGCCGTCGTGACCGCCGCAGCCAGCGAGTTAGGCGCGACCCGGTTCAGCCGCTGCCGGTGACGTAGCGGGATGGCGGCAGGGTCGAGAGCTTGGCGCTGATCTTGGCGGCGTCTGGGACGTCTAGATCGGTGTAGAGCGTGAGGGCGTACTGCCAGTGGCGGCGGGCCTGATCCAGGTCGCCGGTGCCGTGGTAGGTGCGGGCGAGGCCGTCGTGGGCGCGGGCCTGCTCGTACCGGGTGCCGATCTGGCAGGCAAGGGTGAGGGCGTCGTGATGCTGGACCCGGGCCTGCCCGGGCTGGCCGAGGGCGTTCAGCGCCTCGCCGGTACCGTTGAGTGCTTCGGTCTCGCCGGGGAGGTTACCCAGCTCGCGGAATATGGCCAGCGCCTGCTGGTGGCGGTCGGCTGCCTGTTCGCGCTGGCCCTGGCCACACAGGGCGGCACCGAGGTCGTTGAGCGCCTCCGCTTCGCCGTCCCGGTCACCGAGTTCGCGGAACATGCCCAGCGCCTGCGCATGGCGCTCGGCGGCCTCCCTGCACCTGCCCTGGGCACTCAGGACACGGCCCAGGCCGTCCAGGGCGCGGGCTTCACCTGGCCCGTGAGCGATCTCCCGCCAGCTGGCCAGGGACTGCCGGTGATAGTCGGCAGCCTGCTCGTAGTGGCCTTGCCGGCACAGCACGAGACCGAGATTGCCCAGTTGGATGGCCTGGCTGACCTGGTCGCCGAGTTCACGGGCCAGGGCCAGGGCCTGCTGGATATGGTCAGCGGACGACTGGTACCGGGCTTGGCCCCACAAGCAGATGCCGAGGTTGCCGAGGGCGCGGGCCTGGCCGTGCCGGTCGCCGAGCTCGCGGTAGATGGCCAGGGCCTGCCGGAGCTGGCTGGCCGCCTGCTGATGACGGCCCTGCCGGTCGTCAATCGTGCTGCGGTTCATGAGCGCGTCGGCTTGGGCGGCCCGGTCGCCGCTTTGCCGGGCCGCCCGCAGCGCGTGGGTGTACACGACCAAGGCGTCTGAGTAGTTCACGGCGATGACGAGGTAGTAGCGGTAAAGGATGGTGGCCAGGCGGGTCGCGTGGCTGGGCCAGCCATGGTCGGTCATGTACCCGGCGGCAGCGGCCAGGTTCTCCCGTTCGGCATCAAGCCATTTCCGCGCTGCGGCAGGTTCGCCCAGCGGCGGCACGGGGGTAGCTGGCACAGGAATGTGCGGCCGACGATACCGCTCGGCCGGGGCCAGGGTGTCCATCGCGGCGGCGGCAGCGTGCAGGTAGTGGTCGAACAAGCGGGTCAGAGCCGCCCGCCGCTCTTCCTCGCCGTCCTGATCGGCCACGAGCTCGCGGCCGTAGGCGCGCAGCAGGTCATGCATGCCATACCGGCGCGGCCCGACAGGCTGGACCAGGTGCGCGCAGGCCAGCACCCGAAGCAGCCGGTCTGCCAACTCAACCGTCGTATTGGCAAGCGCGGCAGCCGCATGAGTGTCGAGACCGGGACCGTGATGCAAGCCCAGCAGCCGGAAAGCGCGAGCTGCGCGGGCGTCCAGGTACCGATAGGACCAGGAGAACACGGCCCGCAGCGCGGTCCGCGGGTCGCCGCTGGCATCCAGCAGATCCAGCCGCTGTTGCTGATCAGCCAGTTCATCGGTCATGTCAGCGAGGGAAGCGGCGGGCCTGGCTATGACGAGCTCGGCGGCCACCCGCAGGGCCAGAGGCAGCCGGGCACACTGGACTGCAAGCACCGCCGCCGCCCTGGGATCAGCGTCCACCCGCCCGCCGATCAGCGCCCGCAGCAAGCTGACGGCTTCATCCAGAGGCAGCACATCCAAGTCCAGCCGCCAGGCGCCTTCTCTGGCCACCAGCCCTGCGAGGGAATCACGGCTGGTCACCACAACCACGCAAGCAGGCGTGCCGGGCAGCAACGGCCGGACCTGCTCTGCTGATCCGGCGTTGTCCAGGATCACCAGCATCCGCTTGCTGGCCAGCAGGCTCCGGTACCGGGCTGCGCGTTCACCTGGCTCGGCCGGGACGTCCTGGCCGGGCACCCCCAGAGCGCGCAGGAACCCGGCCAGCGCGGCAGCGGCGGCCATAGGCTGGCCGGGCTCATAGCCGCGCAGATCCACGTACAGCTGCCCGTCCGGGAACCGCTCAGCCACCAGATGCGCCCAGTGCACCGCCAGCGCCGTCTTTCCGATCCCTGCAGTCCCGGCGATCGCGGAGATCACGACGGTGCCGTGGGCGTCACTGGCCTGATCCAGCATGCTCGTCAGCGCTGTCAGCTCAGGACCACGGCCCACGAAGTGGGACACCGCTGCTGGCAGGTGTCGAGGGACCACCCGGTCGCGCTGGTGCCCGGGGCCCTCTCGCGCGTGTCCGGCACGGCCGCCTATTGCCACCGCGGGCTGGACCTCCAGCGAGGGGTCGGCCCGAAGGATCTGCCGCTGCATCTGGCGCAGCGCCTGTCCGGGCTCGGTGCCGAGCTCGTCGAGCAGCGTCCGGCGAGCGGTCTGGTAGGCGGCGAGGGCCTCGGCCTGCTGGCCATCGTCGTAGAGCGCGATCATCAGCAGCGCATGCAGCCGTTCGCGCAGCTGATGCGCGGCGATGAGCTGCCGCAGCTCGGGTATCACCTCGCGGTGATATCCCAGATGCAGGTCCGCTTCGATGCGTGCCTCCACGGCCTGCAGCCGCATTTCCGCCAGCCGCGGCACCTCCCGCAGCGCGAGCACGTCGGACGACACGCCAGACAGCGGCTGACCGCGCCACAGCGTCAATGCGTTCCGCAGCGAAGCGGCCGCGGCCGCCCACGAGCCGGCGCGGGCGGCTTCGCGTCCGGCCGTCAGCGACGACTCGAACCGCTCGACATCCAGCTCGCCGGGCCCGACACCGATGAGATACCCGTCCGGCTGGGTAGTGATCCGCGAAGGGCCGACGTCCGCCAGGGATTTCCGCAGCCTCATCACGCAATTGTGAAGGGCCGCCCGCGCTGACGGCGGCGGGCTTGCGCCCCAGAGAACTTCTGTGAGCTCGTCTACGGTCACTAGCCGCCCGGCGCTCAGCAGTAATGCGACTAGCAGCGCACGCTGCTTGCCCGGCGGGACGGGCACCACGATCCCGCGATGACGCACCAGCAGCGGCCCGAGCAGGCAGAACTCCGTTTCAGCCGCCAACAATCCTCCTGACCCGAGGGCTTGGTCAGGCAACGCCAGCAGCCCATACTGCCTTAACCGCCTTGGGCCATGTTAGCGCGGTGTTAGCGCCATGCGATCGGCCAGAGTCATGCTCTTCACGCACAGTTCCTACCGCGTCGACCCAGCCTCATCCTCGGAATCTCGTCTGTGCGCTCACCGGCCCGTCATCTGGTTGGCAAGCGCCTCGGTAATGCGAGGGTTCCTGGTCCGGGCATGAAAGGTGCATACAAATGAAGATAGTCCGTTATGCCCTCGGTACCGCCGGCCCAGCGTCGGCGGCCTTCGGCATGATGACGCCGACCGCAGTCGCGGGTCAGTGCCCCCCTGCCCACCTCCAGGTATAGGAGTATTCGCCATGAGTCGGAAGATCATCCGGGCCGTTTCGGTTCTGGTCGCCACGCTGGGGATACCGGCCGCGATATTCGCTTCGCCACTGTCCGCCAGCGCGGCCCAGCACTTGTGCGAGAGCTTCGGGATATACTGTGTCGGCGCCCCTGATCTATCCACTGACGCGCCGGTGGTCGAGACTCTCTCCGGCCGCGACCTCAACTTCCTTTCCCAAGGGAATGGCATATGGAAGATTCAATTCAACGCGGACCTGAGCCAGTGCGTCGCGGCCGCGAACAACCGCATAGACGTCGTGATCCATCACTGCAACGGCGGCGCCGGAACCCTCTGGAAGAAGCACTTCATGGACTCCACCCACATTAAATGGGAGAGCCATGAGTTCCCCGAATTCTACCTCGCGGGCCGCAACAACGGGTCCCAATACCAGGTTGAGCCTCTAGGCGTGAGTGGCTTCTTCTACAACTTCTTCATCGGATAGCGCTGACAAGCTTCCCGGGTCGCCGGCCCGGGGAGTGCCGGCCGGGCCGTCATAGCTGGCAGTCCCGCCGCGGCGCGGCTTCCTGGCCGCTCTGCAACCTCTTCCGGCGATCAGGTGGTCCTGGTCAGCGACGCGCACGGCGGAGGCAGGCTATGGGCGACCAGGTCCGATCAGGATTCCAGGAATTCGTCGGCACTCGCAGCACCGCGCGGACACCTCCCTTCGTGACCACAAAGACGGCTAGGAAACCGCTGCTACGGACGACGCGGCTACCACGTCAAGGCGCCCGACAGACACCGACCGGTGTCTGTCGGGCGCCGGGTTCATGTCAATCTGATGCTTGGGCGGCAGGTGTTGAATCAGCGTAACCTCGTAGCTGCGGTTAGGGTGTCAGCCTTGCAGTGTTGTCAGCAGCTCAGCGCCGGCTCCAGTTCTCGTCCGGCGTATGTAAGTCTGGCCATTGGCCAGCACGACCGCGACGGCGTTGTACTTGCCAGGTCCGGATGGGACCAGGCACAACGCCACGGCCTCGCCGGGCGTGCACCTGTCAGGCGGCCCTGGCGGGGATGTACCGGCCGGGGCCCGATGTTGGTGACGCCGGCGACGGTGGTCAGCATGGCCTGCTCGACATGCGTGAAGTGTTGGCGGCTGACCGCCCGGGAACGCGCTGCTGGCGAGATTGAAGGGGGACCGCGAGCCTGCGCGCCGGAGCGTACCGTGCACGCGGCGGCGGCGCGCAAGCTCGTAAGCCAGAGCGCCGCGCACGTCACGCCGGACGACGCGCTGGATGGACGCTCAGCTTCGGCAATTGGTTGCGCGCTGTCGCTCTGATTCCGCGGGCCCGGGCTTCCCTGGACCGGCACGCCACCCGCATCGTCGCCCCTTCATCGCCGGCGCCGCCTGGCAGACACGCCGCCTGGACTACCTCCGTCTGGCAGGGCAGGCAATCTGCAGGCTCAGAATCGCACGGCCCCCGCGGGAGCCGAAGCTGTAGGCGACAGAACCTGCATAGGGCGTCGTGCTCTGCACCGCCGCGGACCTCGACGGTGGCGTCACGATGACACTGCCGGCGGGAACGTTCCCGGCCCCAGCCCCAGGCCCTTCGTAATAGGCCACATAGTCCCCGCTGTGGGCCAGGCTGATCGCGCCCGTCCCGGGGTCTGCCATCCGCTGGAACGAATTGACCTGTCCGCTGAGCCCGACTAGTGCGAGTGCCAGCCAGGCCACCCCCGCGACAAAGACCACGAGAGCCACGCAGTGCCGGGCTCGCGGCTGGGGAGCGGTTTGGCCGTGTGTCGTGGGCCGCTCCGGGATCCGGGGTGATATAGCGTCGAGATGGCCAGGGACTGGCGACTGCTGGATGACGCTCCGTCCTGGTGGCCTCATTCGGCGGGATCGCGCGGCGATTGTCATGGATTCTGTTTGGCCTTTTCTGCCGGTCGCAGGTTGAGATGTACTGGGACTGTGATCCTCTGGGACGCTGACAGGACGTCGCTGGCTGAGCGGTTCTGGTGACTGGCGCCTACGACGAGCTTGTGTCAGCCGGGCGGTTCGGGCCCCAGTGTGCCCGGATGCTGTATCGCGCCGTGCAGACGGTGGCGATCGCCCGGAACTTCCCGCCGCCCGATGGTCATGTCCGATGGGACCCGGACGCGGCGATGGACGTGGCGCACGACTTCCTGGACGGTGAGCGCGGCCGTAAGCGGATCACCGACCTGGCGATCCGCGCGACGGACAACTCCAGCTTGGAACGGCTGCTCCACGCCGCGGTGCTGAACTTCCACCGAGATCGCAGCCGCCGCACTGACGCCGGCGCTCTGATACGCCGAGTCGGCGACGTCCTCGACCGAAGCGACCTCTTCCAGGGGAGTGCGGCCGGCCCATCTCGATGGCACCTTCGCGGCGGCCCGGCCACGCCGAGCGCGGCCCGTCCGCCCGCGCTGGCGAGGGCGGCCGCCCAGGAGCCGGAGCTGATCGTGCCCAAGTGGGAGAGCGAACGCCGCCGCGCGCCGCAGGCGGACTTCGAGACCTTTGAGCGGCTTATCCGCCGGGTCCTCATGGCAGCTCACGGCTCCCTCACCGCAGCACAGATTTCCCTGGCCCTTGCGGCCCGGCTTGACTCTCGCCGCATTCCGCTGACCGTAGAGCTGGACGTGCTGGAGCAGCTGCCGGACCGCAGCGCGGACGCCCAGACTGAGGACCAGGTCCTGGGCCGGCTCCACAGCGCCTATCTATTTGACCGGCTTTCCGATCGCGAGCGGATCCTCATCGCGACATGGGAGAAGCCCGTCCGGGACCTCGGTGAGGTACTCGGCGTCGGGCACAGCCAGGCCGGCACCCTCAGGCAGCGTCTCGCCGTGCGCCTCGCCGGAGAGCTCGCTGGCGACGGCGGGCCGGAAATCGTCGTGAACGAGCTTCGTGCGCTCGCCGCCGAGTGGTTCCGCGAGCAGACAGCCGGGCACGGTGCCGCGTTTACTGAACAGCGATGAGATACGGGATAGAGGTGCGCCGGATGAGACACCCCACGGAGTCGGCTCTGCTCTCATTCGCCCGGGGCCAGTTCAAATCCCCGGGCGCCGCAGGCGTCGCCGCGCACCTGGACAGCTGCCTGGCATGCAGGGTGTGGGAGACGAGGCTCCGGCATGCCAGGGTGGCGGAGGCGGATGGCTCAGTAACCGCTCGCCTGGCCGCCGCTGCTCAGGCAATCCCCGAGGATCTGCGTCATGCGCTCGCCGTGCCGCCGGGAGCCGGCGTCCCTGCCGCCGGGCATATCTGGCGGGTCGGCACCGATGAGGCAATGCTGGTCTGGGTGCGCCGCCTCTCCGGTGAGTCAGCCACGGTTATCCCCGTCAGCCTCGACGTGGAGCAGGCGGACGAGTACACGCTCATCGTTCCGGCCGGCGAATCGCCGCTTGGCCTCGATCTCGCCTTGATGACCGGGGTCGAGGGGTACGTGGACCTCAGCGCCTTTCTGCAGCAGGTCGCTGACCTGCCGGTGGGTGATCAGATCACCCAGCTGCTCCTGGCGCGCAGTGACGGCCGCCCGCCGCATCCCGGCCTGCTGACAGGCTCGCCGGCAAGCAGAGACGACGACCAGCGGCTGGCGTACCGGCAGCTCCTCGCCGGCCTTCTGGCCGGCCTGTCCGCCGGCGCTCTCCGGGACGCCGACCTGCCGGGCTCCCGCGACGGCGGGGTCGACGTCGACAGGCTCGCCGATGCGCTCAACGTGCTGACATGGCATCGCCCCGGCGTTGAGATCAGTCTTCTCGATGGCCACAGGGCTGTCGGTCCTGCTCATGAGCTGCTCATCGCAGCGCTGGTCCGGGATCTGGATGCCGCCATCCTCGTCGCGGTTCTCACCGGTCCCGAGCCGGACAGGGTACTCAGCGCACCGGAGCTTGCCCGCGCATGCGGCGGGCTGCTGATGACCTACCAGGACGCCGATGATGTCGCTGTCGCCGTCTCGGATGAGGACTGGACAGCGGTGGTCATCACGCCCGAGTTCGCCGGCCGCGCCGTCGAGGCGCCCTCGGGACGGCTCTCGGAACCTCGCGTCGCCTTCCAGCCGCTACCGCTCGCGGACGCGCTGCTCAAGCACCTCGATTCGAGGGTGACCCGCTGGGAGCAGACAGGCCGATTGCAGTTCGACCGCGATGCCCTCGACCTGGCGGCGCTAGCGGCGGCGGTTTCGCAGGCCGCCGTCGGCAGGGCAATCGCCAAGGGCCGGCGTGCCCGGACACCAGCGAAGAAGGCAGCCTACACGGCCCTGGACGACAGCGCCGTCGCCGGCATCCGCACCCTGATCGAGTCAGTCGCCGCAGGCGCATCTCCGGCTGACGGGGTAACCGCCCTGCTGAGCGGGTCACGCCGATGATCCGGCGGCTCGCCTTGACGAACTGGCGCGCATATGAGCACGTGACGCTAGATCTGGAGCCTGGCACGACGTTCATCGTCGCGCGCAACGGCATCGGGAAGTCGTCGCTCATCGAGGGCGCGGCCTGGGCACTGTACGGAGACGCTGGCGGCCGGCCGACGGACGCCATCAGGCTGGGCACCGTATCGGCGTCCGCATCCGTCGAGGTCGTCCTGCCCGGCGGGCGGACACTGGCGATCACCCGCCAGCTCCCGAGGCGGCTCGGCAGGAACGCCACGCCGCCAGTGTCCGCGGCCATCGACGGGCATGAGATTCCCGGAGTTCAGATCACCTCGGCGATCCGGGACGCGTTCGGGGCAGACCCGGCATTCCTCGCCCGGCTGACCATGCTACGCGGAGGGGAACATCCAGACGCCGACGCGGCCGCCCTGAACCTGCGCGAGCATCTGTGCCGCCTCTTCGGCATCGACGGCCTCCAGGAGGCACTCACCGAACTGAAGACCCGGCAGAGGGTCACCGATGACCGCATCAGCCAGATCAAGCAGGTTTCCGGTGCATCCGCGCGAGAGCTGTCGCAGCTGCGCGCCCGGCATGACCAGGCCGCCCGGCTCGCCGAACAAGCCGGGCAAGCGCACAAGGCCAGCGTCGATGCCCTGCGCGCTGCCGCGCAGGCCATGCGCGACGCGGAAGCGCATGACGCCTGGCACAAGCGCGACCAGGAGCGGCTCGGGCAGCTCGCCGCCCTCAGCGAGGAGATCTCCTCCCGGTTTGGCGTGCCGGCCGGTGCCGGCGGCGCGGCCAGCATCCTTGACCGGATCGAGGCCGCGACGACACAGCAGCTCGACGACATCCGGCGGCAGCGCGGGCAGCTCGAGGGCAGGGGCGCTGGTATCCGCGCCGCACTGGAGGAACTCGGCACCTCGGCCGGCCAGTGCCCGGTCTGCCGAAGGCCCCTGTCGCCTGACGAGAGGGCTGCGGCACGATCAGAGCACGACCGCGAGCTCGCCCTTCTCACTGTTCAGCTCGAGCACCTGGACGAGACAGCCGTCGCCGCCGCCCTCACCGCCGTCCGCGGCTTCCGCAGGCGTGCGGCAGGGCTAGCAGCTTCAACAGCGCCGCCGGCCCGCCCGCCGGGCACCGCCAAGCACATAGCCGCAAGGCACGCAAAACTGGCGCGTGCCGCTGACGCGGCAATGACGGTGCTCATCGAGCGCCGGTCCGCGGCGATGGCCGCCGCGGCGGCGATCGAGGACGCAGAATCCCGCCAGCAGGCTAGCGATGACCTGGAGGCGGAGTTCGCCAGCCAGGCGCTAGCCGTCGCGGCCATCGATTCTCTGGAGTCGGCGACCACGACGCTGCTGGACGGGACGATCGCGCCGCTGACACGCGAGATCAGCAGCAGGTGGAAGCGGCTGTTCGCCGACCGCGGCACGATCACGCTCAGCGGCGAGGGCGCCCTATCACGAGACGTCAACGGGCAAACACTCCCGCTCCGGTCGTTCAGCACAGGCGAGAAGATGACCGCGCGGCTCTTGCTGCACCTTCTCGCGCTCGACGCGGCGACGCATGCCGGCTTCTGCTGGATCGACGAGCCGCTCGAGCACCTGGACCCGGACACGCGGCGCCAGGTCGCGTCGCTGCTGGCGGTGACGCCATCGACCAGCGGGGTCCGGCAGATCCTGGTCACGACCTACGAGGAGCCCCTCGTCCGCCGCATAACCCGGCGCATGCCCGAGCAGGCGCGGCTCGTCTACGTGCGCGCTGGCTCAGACGGCTGATCCGCTGCAGCTAGCTCAGGCGCCGCGCAGGCAAATGGGCTGGAAGCTCGGATCTGGCCACCGAGACCTGCGGGTTAGGGCCTGGAAATGAACAACACGCTCAACCGGGCGTCGTGGCTGGGCTGATGGTGTAGTTCCATTCTCCGTGCCAGTCGTGCGGGGTGACGTACTGGGCGACCAGGACTTTCATCTCTCGGTCGGTGATCTTGATGCCGCGCGGGTAGGTGGCGGTGTCGCGTTCGGCGCGGACGGTCAGGCCGGTTCGGGTGGTGGTTCCGGCGATGAGGCTGACGGCGACTTCGTGGCTGGTCAGCGGCTGCCCGGCCCAGTTCATCGAGATGTGGCTGAACAGGCGGTGTTCTATCTTGTTCCACTTGGAGGTGCCGGGCGGCATGTGGCAGACCGTGATCGCCAGGCCGGCGGCGTCGGCGAGGGCAGCCAGTTCCTTCTTCCACAGCCGCAGCCGGCAGCCGTTCGAGCCGCCCGCGTCCGCGGTGATCAGGAGTTCCGTCGCGTCTCGTGCGCGACCCCACCGACCAGGATGAGGCATCCCTCGCCGCATGGTGCCACCCGGCGTTCTCCTGGGGCCGGGGAGAGATAAGGCCGCAGGCAGAAATGACCGGCCCGAGACGGATCAGAGTGCGGACAACCACGACCGGTCCGCCGTTGTACCCCACCGAAGGCAGGCCAGTCCCGCCGGCCGCGCGACCAAGAGAGAGCGTCATGGATCCCTCGCATGACATCTGCCAGATGGGTACCCGGGCTGACTTGCCGCCCCGGCCTGGTATGACCTACCACGTGATTACCGAGGGGGCCGAGCACGAGTGGCACTTGCCCACGATCACCGTCGCGCAAATCCGCGCGCTCGCCGGCTGGGACGTGAGCCAGGCCGTCGTCGAGGTCGACCTTGACACCAGCACCGAGACCACGCCCGACACAGCCAAGCCCGTCACGCTCAAGCCGGGCGCCGGGTTCGCCCGCAAGATCCGCTTCACGCAGGGCATCGCGTGAACACACGCAGCGCGCCCGCGCTCCCCGCGCTGGAATTCCAGACCCGCAGCGAACCTGCAATGGCGCCCTTCGCCGGGGCGGGCCCAGATCAGCAGGCCGCCGGCACAGCCACCTATCGCGCCGCCCGCGGGCACCTCGACTCGCCCGCGGAAAACCGGCCCGCCCACGCCGGCGGGGGCAACCACACGCCGCATGGCGAGGAAGAAGCCGACCTGAGCGAGCGGTACTCCCGCCAGATCGCGCTGTTCGGTGCAGCGGGACAGCAACGGCTCAGGCAAGCGAGCGTCGTCCTGATCGGGCTCGGCGGCCTCGGCTCTCACCTCGCGCAGCAGCTGGCGTACCTCGGCGTCCGGCGATACACGCTCCTGGACGGCGATACGGTCGGCAACAGCAACCTGAACCGCCTCATCGGCGCTACCGGTGACGACGTCGGCATCCCGAGGGCCCACGTCGCGGCACGGCTCATCCGCAGCATCCAGCCAGCCGCCGACATGCGTGTCGTCGCCGAACGCGTGCCGGATGTGCTGCTCGGCGCCGGGGCGGCCGTTGGTTCGGCGACCGCTGTCATCGCGGGGCTCGGCGAGGACACGGACACCGTGCGGTTCATCCTCACCGAGCTGTGCTCGATCGCGGGAGTGCCCTACGTCGACGCGGTCAGCGGCGTCGGGCGCGCCGGCGGCGACGTGGTGTACGGCGGGCGCGTCGTCGTCGCTGGCGCCGCAGTCGGCTGTCTTTTCTGCCGCGGCGAGTTCGACCGGCGCGACATCGCAGACCAGGCCGTGAGCCCGCGCGAATCCCGAGCCGGAGCCGCGAGCCACGGCTCGGGCGCGGCCCCGCTGCGCGGCAGCGGGGCATCGGTCGTCACGATCGACGGCGTCGTCGCCTCGCTCGCAGCGACCGAGATCTCATGCCTGATCAGCGGGCTGCGCCCGCCTTGCGGGAGGCTTACTTACCGGGCCCACGAGGGCATCGTGACCCGCAGCGGCGACCTCCCGGCAAGACACTGCCCCTACTGCGCCCGCTGGGCGGCCAGCAGGCGCCAGCTCATCCCGGATGACGGGTAATCGCAAAAGGCCTGCCGAGCAGAACCAGGACAAACATTCGATGTCTCGGTCTCATGTTCGCCGGGGAGGGAGAGGCGCGATGCGGAGCATGTGGACGGGCGCGATCTGTTTCGGCATGGTCAGGATCCCGGTGAAGCTGCACGCAGCGACCGGGCAGCGCGAGGTCGCGTTCCGCCAGGTGCACAAAGACGATGGCGGCCGGATCACGCTGCGCCGGGTCTGCTCCGCCTGCGGGGCAGAGGTACCCGACGCGGAGGTCGCCAGGGGGCACGAGCTGCCAACCGGCGGCATGGTGGTGCTGACCGACGAGGACCTGGCCGACCTCCCGCTGGCCACCGCCCACCAGATCGAGATCCTGCATTTCGCCCCGGCCCACCAGGTCGACCCGGTCATGCGGGCCAGGAGCTACTACTTAGAGCCGGAGCCCGCAGGCGCGCGGTCCTATGTCCTGCTACGGGAGGCGCTGGCGCGCTCCCGCCACATCGCCGTCGCGCATGTCGCGCTCCGGCAGCGTCAGCGACTCGCAGTGCTGCGCGCACGGAACGGCGTCCTCGTGATTGAGACCCTGCTCTGCCCCGATGAGGTGCGCGTACCCGAGTTCGCCTTCCTCAACGAGGACATCGCCGTAGCGTCGAGTGAGCTCAGGATGGCCACAGCCCTGATCGGCGCGATGACCGCGGACTTCGAGCCCGGCCTCCACCGTGACGGCTACCGCGATGCGCTGGAGGAACTGGTCACGGCGAAGGCCGGGCGCCGCGAGATTGTCTGGCCGGCCGGGGGACAGGAAGTGGCAGGCCGTCCCGCCGGGCTGGGGGACGCGCTGCGCGCGAGCCTCGCGGCGGCGCGGGCCAGGCGGGCCGAGCGCGACAGCGCCGGCGCCTGAGTCACGGCTCGTGCCGGGCGCCACGACGGCGCCCGTGGCCGCATACGGCCATATCGGCCCGTGCCCGCAGGAGAGCGCATGCTGGGCGTCGCGGGAAGTGCAATCGGCGCCGGGCCGGAAACCAGACAAGGGCGCGCTGCGCTGCTCACAATCCCGGGCTGCCCCGAATGCGGCGCGTTCGAGGAGAGGGGCGGCTCGCGACGCCCTGGTTCGGCGATCCCGGCGCGGTCCTGCTTCGCCGCGAGGTCGCGGGCGAGCGGGAGGGCAGCGGAAGCGGGCATGCACGGACTCCCGAAGCTGCTGCCTCGCCCGTCCCGGGACGTTGCCGCGCGCGCCATGTGCCCGATGGCCGCCGCTGGGCAGATCACGATGGCCGACAGCGCGGACTGCCCCGCCGCGATGATCGTAGCCGCTTGGTCGTCGTGATCGCCTGCCGGAAGTGTGCCAAAACGCGCTCCCGATCGCGACATGGGGATCCCATCTGGCGGGGAGCGCCGTCGTTGCTCAGCCTTATCTGTGACGGCCCAGCCTGGTCAAGACCAAGCGCTGATCGGATTGCCGGGGAGGTGACTGGTCTTCGCCTTGCTTGCTCATAGCCGCCCGGTTGCGGGCCGGACGGCCCGGGGTCAAGGTGGAGCCCCCGGCTGGAGGAACGACCTTGAGGCCGGGCCGCGCGGCCCTGTCGCCCGGCAGGGCTGAGCGGTTGACGAAACTGACCGGAATACCGGTGACCAGCAGGCCGCCGCCGGGACAGGAGTGATCAGCAGCCTTCTGGCACCTGGATAACCGTGCTGGCCGACGGTGTTCCACCAGCGCCGGACCGATACCACGGCGAACTGGGCGGTGTCGCGGTCGGTGCCCACGTTCACCCAGCCGGTTGGCGGTCAGGTCATACACGCCGTAGGGGCCACCTTCCCCAGCTCGCCGGGGACGTCGTGGTCGTTCACCTCCCGGGGTTCGCCCCTGCGCTCCCACTCCCTGCCCCCGTTGGCGTATTCGCCGATCAGCTCGCGCTTCTTGGTATCCACGCTGATCACCGGGTCACCTGCGGCCTGGAACGCTTCGACCCGGGAAGGCGATGTACCGGAACGACAGCCCGGTGGCCGCAGGTCGCGATATGAGCGGCTTGCACTGCGTTTGATAGGGATCAACGAATTCGTCTGGCTCACTGAGCCACCCGCCGGTTCTGCGGCCTCCGCAAAGTGAACCGGCCGCGCGGCAGCTTGATCAGCCCGGAGTCCGGGTCACGCGAGAGGGTGCCCCTGCGTGACCCG
>DASPZH010000034.1:0-9366 GCA_035636335.1 Streptosporangiaceae bacterium | reverse complement strand
CTACGTCGTATGGCAGGACAACCGCTTCGAACCCGGCGGCACCGCCAACGACATCGTGCTCAGCAGCTCGGCCGACGGCACCACCTGGTCGCCGGTCAGCCGCATCCCGCTCGACCCGGTCGGCAGCAACGTCGACCACTTCATCCCCGGCCTCGCCGTCAGCCGCACCTCGGCGGGCGCCAGCACGCAGCTCGCGCTCACGTACTACTTCGACACCGATCCGAGTTGCAGCGGTCTCACCTGCCAGATCCAGGTCGGATTCGCGTCCTCGCTGGACAACGGGCAGACCTGGAGCGTGCCGCAGGTACTCAGTGACCCGATGCAGCTCGGCTGGATCGCCCCCACCACCCAGGGGGCGATGGTCGGTGACTACATCTCCACCTCGTTCGTGGCCGGCCAGCAGCGGGTAGTGGGCGCATTCGCGATCGGCGTCGCGCCAGTGCCCGGCGGCCTGCTCAACGAGGCGATGTATGCCGGCCTCCAGAAGGTCCGCGGCGGCGTGAGCCGCACCCGGAACGATCCGGTGCTGTTCACCGGCGCCGCTACCAGCCCGTCCACTCCGTTCTGATCGACCCCGGCGTAGCCGCCGATGGCCCGCGGATGGCCCGCGGATGGCCCGCGGATGGCCTCAGCGCCATCCGCGGGCTGCGCCGGTTCACCCGGCCATGGTCGATGACCCCGATCTCGTGGGCGGTCTATTGTTCGGGACAAGTCAGACCGGTCGCCGCCGTTCGTCTACCCTGGCTGGCGACGCACGAGCACGCTTCAGGGCAGGGCTGGATGCCGGAAATTCGCACCGATATGGCCGGAACGGGCGAGGCCGCACGCCACATCGTCAGCCTGCCGCGCCATCTGGCCGGCATCCTGGGCGACCTGGGGCGGCGCGCCGATGCCGTCTGGCACCACGCCTTCGCCGCTCAGCCCCTCCCGCCGGAGTGGCTGGTCGTGGGCAGCGCCGCGCTGGCGCTCGCCGTTGTGGCTTCCGCCCGGGTCTGGCCGATGGCGCGGACCGTGGTGACGATCGTGCATGAGGGCGGTCACGCGATGGTGGCGCTCGCCACGGGCCAGCGCCGGGTCAGGGTCCGGTTGTACCGCGATACAGCGGGCGAGACCGTTTCGGTCGGCGGCGCGGACGGCCTCGGCGTCGCGCTGACCGCCGCGGCGGGCTACCCGGCCCCGTCACTGACCGGCCTGGGCGCGGCGGCGCTACTGGCGGTCGGGCACCTGACCGGGATGCTGGCGCTCGGCTTGGTGCTGCTGGCAGGCCTCGCGATCGCGATCCGCAACCCTTACGGCATGCTGGCCGTGCTGGCCACCGCGGCCACCGTCGCCGCGGTCTGCCTGTACGGCTCGGCGGTGATTCAGGCCGGGTTCGGCTACTCGATGACCTGGTTCCTGCTCTTCGGGGGCGTGCGACCGGTCATGGAGCTGCACCGCGAGCGGCGGCGGCGGCGCGGGCGCTCGGACGCCGACCAGCTAGCACGCCTCACGCCGATGCCCGGCGGAGCCTGGGTCACGATCTTCGGCGTTTTCGCGCTCGGCGCGCTGGCCGTCAGTGCCACCTGGCTGGTGCGCTGAGGCGCCGCGGTCGTGTTGCGGACTAACTGTCGTCGCATATGGCATGTAACGTCTATCGTGGGTCGTGCATCGCATCCTTGCGGGAATTGGGCGGTCTCTTGGGGGCTGAATCGCTCTGGCCCGGCTTGCCCCGACTCCAGCGAATGAAAGGGCCAAAGCTGATGGACGACTCTGAGCGCCGTGCCAGATCGGACGGAACCCGCGACCTGCCCGGCCCTCCTGGCCGGCGTCAGTTCCTGCAGGGCCTGGCCGCGGCGGGCGCGCTGACGGGAGCGGGCGGCCTGCTGTCCGCGTGCTCTTCCGGCGGTTCCGGCTCGCCCGGAGCCTCGGCCTCCCCGTCGGCGAGCGGTGCGCCACGACGGGGCGGCAGCCTGAAGGTAGGCCTGACCGGCGGCTCGGGTTCGGACACCCTCGACCCGCACAAGGGCCTCACCTACCTCGACACGGCCCGCGCTCAGGCCCTGTTCCAGCCGCTGCTCCAGCTCGACACCAAGGCGCAGACCGAGTTCGTGCTCGCCGAGGAGATCAGCCCGCACGGCTCGACGTCGCAGTGGGTGATCCGTCTCCGCCCGGGCGTCACCTTCCACGACGGCAAGCCGCTGACCGCCGCGGACGTCATCTTCACGCTCAAGCGGATCCTGACCGGCAAGCTGACCGGCTCCACGCCGCTTGGGCCGGTGGACCTCAAGGGGCTGAAGGCGCTCGACAAGCACACCGTCCTGGTGCCGATGACCAGCCCGTACGGCAGCTTCCTCGACCAGCTTTCTTACTGGTACTACCTGTACGTCGTGCCGGTCGGCTTCAACCCCAAGCAGCCCGTCGGCACCGGCCCGTTCAAGTACCAGAGCTTCACGCCGGGCCGGCAAAGCGTGTTCGTCAGGAACGAGAACTACTGGCGGTCCGGGCTGCCGTACGTGGACACGCTGACGGTTATCGACTTCAGCGACAGCGCCTCGCTGCAGAACGCCCTGACGACCGGCGTCATCCACGGCGCCGGCGCGCTGGAGGGCCCGCAGATCACCGCGCTCAAGTCGAGCCCCGGCGTGCAGACCGTCGTCTCGCACACCGGGGCGATCACGCCGTTCACGATGCGGGTCGACCAGCCGCCGTTCAACGACGTGCGGGTCAGGCAGGCCATGCGGCTGCTGGTCGACCGCCCGCAGCTCATCAACTCGGCGCTGAACGGCTACGGGACCGTCGGTGCCGACGTGTCCTCGCCCTATGACCCCAACTACGACACGTCGCTGCACAGGAACATCGACATCGCCCAGGCCAAGCACCTGCTCAAGCAGGCCGGGCAGGAGAACCTCGCCGTCCAGCTTGTCACCTCGGCGGTCGCCACGGGGACGGTCGCGATGGCGACCGTGCTGCAGCAGCAGGCCAAGGCAGCCGGCGTGAACATCACGCTGAAGACGGTCGACCCGACCACCTTCTTCGGCCCGAACTACCTGCAGTGGACGTTCTCCCAGGACTTCTACAACTACTCGCCGTACCTGGCCCAGGTCGCGCAGTCGCTGCTGCCGACCTCGCCGTTCAACGAGACGCACTGGCACCTGCCGAAGTCCATCGACCTGTACCACCAGGCCAATGCCACCGCGGACGCGGCGACGCGCAAGCAGATCGAGCAGGAAATGCAGCACATCGACTTCAACGAGGGTGGCTACATCATCCCGGCCTTCATCGACGCTCTCGACGCGTACAGCACCAAGATCACCGGCTACTCGGCCGCCAGGGTCGGCCAGCCGCTGTCCGACTTCGACTTCGAGCACTACTCGTTCGTCTGACCCGTGTTCGCCTGACCGGACCGACACTGACCTGCGAAAGGACTTCGGCGATGGAATCGACCCTGCTGGCCTCCGGCCTCGGCTTCCCCGAGGGCCCGACCGTGCTGGGCGACGGCCGGATCGTGCTGTGCGACGGCAACACCGGGAAGCTGCTGGCCTACTCCGGCGGCGCCATGTCGCGGTTCGCGGACACGGGCGGGTCGCCGTGGGGCACCTACCTCGGCACCGACGGCAAGCTCTACGTGAACCAGGGCGGCGACGTGCCGGGCAGCGGCGACTTCAGCGCCGTGCCCGGGATACAGCGGGTGAGCATGGACGGGTCGGTGGAGTTCCTGTTCTCGCAGGTGGCCGGCTACACGCTGGCGGGCCCGAACCAGTCGGCGTTCGGCCCGGACGGCCGCCTGTGGATCACCGACTCCGGCACGGAGCTCGACGACCGCGTCGAGGTTCCGAGCCCGGGCAGGATCTTCGTGGTCAGCGACGCCTCGGGCACCGGCGAGATGGTGCTCGAGCGGCCCGGCAGCTACCCGAACGGGATCGCGTTCGCCCCCGACGGGCGGTTCTACTGGAGCGAGTCGAAGGCGCACCGGGTCTGCCGGCTGGAGGACGGGGAAGCGGTCACGTTCTGCCAGCTTCCGGACACCCACGTGCCCGACGGGATGGCGTTCGCCGCCGACGGGCGGCTGTTCGTGGCCAACACGACGTTCGGCGGCGTGACCGTCCTTTCCCCCGATGGCGAGGTGCTGATCGAGATCGACCTGGGCGAGCACTGCACGAACGTCGTCTTCGACGGCTCGACGCTGTACGTGACCGCCACCCGCACCCCCGACATCGAGGCCTCCGAGCGCACCGGCTCGTTCTGGAAGGTCGAGACCGACGCCACCGGGCTCGCGCTCATTGACGGCCGGCTGTAGCCGGGGCGGCCGGGTTTCAGCCGGCGGGCTGGCCCGGCGCGCGCAGCGCCCGTGGCTCGGGCCGGCCAGCGAGAAATTCCTCGAGTTCAACGGTGCTCGCGGGGGTGACCAGGTCGGGCAGGCCGAGGCCGGCGCCCGCCAGTGCCTCGGCCAGCCCGTCGCGCTGGCCGACGAGCACGAGGTCATAGCCGTGCCTGGCGAACTCCTCGGCCTGCTCGGCAACCTCGAACAGCAGCCGCCGCGCGACCGTCGGCGGGTACTCGTCGGCGGGAAGCTGGACCACGCCCCAGCCGGACCGCGCGGCCGCGGCGATGCCGTCGACGCCGCCGGGCGGCGGGTTCACGTACACGTCGGCCATCAGCGCGACCCGGAACGAGCGGTCGTCACGCCCCATCGGCCCTCCTGTCATCGGCCCGCCTGTCATCGGCCGGGCTGAGTTGCGGCGCGACGCCGAGCGCGGACTCTACCCCTGCTCTCTGAGCGGCCTCGTCATGCCCGGGGATCGCGTGGGTCTCGCCGGCCACCCGGGGGAACCCGATCCCGCGGCCGGCCAGCTCCCGCCTGAGTTCCTCGACGAAGATGCCCTCGCCGCTGACCTGCTCGGCCGTCCCCTCCGCCCACTCGGGCCGGCCGCCCCGCTCGGGGTCGGAGCTGGTGATGGTCACGCCCATGGACGGGCTGCCCTCGACGCCAATCAGGACCACGTCCTCGCCCTGGTCCACGCGCAGGGCGATCACGTCGGCGACCGCGGTGGCGAGCCGCGCGCAGTGCCGCCGGAACGCGGCGGTGTCGTACTGCTCGCGCACCGCCCAGAACCGGTTCAGCCCGGCGAACGCCAGCTCGGGGCAGGGCATCTGCTCGATCCGCCAACCCTGGTCCCGCAGCACGTCGACGACGGGGGAGTAGATCCCCGCGCAGTGCGCGCCGTCGCCGACCTTCGAGTTCTGGTTCAGCATGCAATGTGCCACGAACGCCACGCCCATGAACCGAGCATACGGCCCGGGGCGTTTGCCCCGGACTGGTCATCGCTGTCAGGATCGGCGCCATGAGCGATTCGACCGCCGACCAGGCCTCGGGGGGTTCCGGGGGGTCGTCCCCCCGGGCCGGCACCGCGGGGGGTTCCGGGGGGTCGCCCCCCCGGGCCAGCACCGCGGGCCCGGAACGTGATTTCGTGGGCTACGGGCCCCAGCCTCCGCGCGTGGTCTGGCCGGGCGGCGCGCTGGTCGCGGTCAACCTCGTGGTCAACTACGAGGAGGGCGGCGAGTACTCACTGGGCGACGACGGCGTCAACGACACCTGGGGCGAGTACTCGTTCCAGTACGGACCCGAGATACGCGACCTCGGCACCGAGACGCACATGGAGTACGGCAGCCGGGTCGGGATCTGGCGGCTGTGCCGCCTGATCGACCGCTACCAGATTCCCGCGACGTTCAGCGCCTGCGCCCGCGCGCTGGAGCGCAACCCGCCGCTGTGCGGCTGGCTGCGGGAACACGAGCACGACGTGCTGGGACACGGCTACCACTGGTACGGCCCCGACGCGGGCCCTGGCACGGCCATGACCAGCGAGCAGGAGCGCGCCGAGATCGCGATGGCGGTCGAGTCCGTTCAGCGGACGACGGGCCAGCGGCCGCGGGGCTGGATGGTGCGGTCCTTCGCCACCGTGCACACCAGGGAGCTGCTGATCGAGCACGGCGGCTTCCTGTACGACTCGGACGCGAACAACGACGAGCTGCCCTACTTCGTGACCGCGCTCGGCCGGCCATTCCTCGTCGTGCCCTACACCAAGGTGCACAACGACGTGCGCTACCTGATCCCGCCGACCTACGCGACGCCGCGGCACTTCGGCGAGAGCCTGCGCCTCAGCCTGGACTACCTGCTCGAGGAGGCGCGATCCGGGCTCGGCGGCCGGATGCTGTCGGTCGGGGTCCACTCGCGCTGGAGCGGCCAGCCGGGCCGGGCCTCCGGCCTGCGCGACTTCGTCGCGTACGCGCTGAGCCAGCCGGACGTCGCGTTCATGCGCCGGATCGACATCGCGGACTTCTGGGCGTCGGAGTTTCCGCCGCGCTGACGGGAGGCGTCAGAGCTTGGGCACGTCCTCCATCAGCCTGACGGTGTAGGGATCCTTCGGGTGCTCGAGCACCTGCTCGACCGGACCGGACTCCACCACCGCGCCGTCGCGCAGCACGACGGCATGCTGGGCGATGGACCGCACCAGGGCGAGGTTGTGGGTGATGAAGAGCATGGCCAGGTGGCGTTCCCGCTGGAGCCTGCGCAGTTCTTCGACGATGACCGCCTGCACAGAGACGTCGAGCGCGGAGGTCACCTCGTCACAGATGAGCAGGTCAGGCTCGACGACCAGGGCGCGTGCGATCGCGACGCGCTGCCGTTCCCCGCCGGACAGCTCGTCGGGATAACGGGACATGAAGCCGCTGCTCAGCGAGACGTCCTCGAGTACCCGGGCCGCGCGCTCGGCCCGCTCGCGCAGCGGCAGGCCAAGAAGCTGTTCAAGCGGCTGCGCGACGATCTGGCCGACCGTCTTCCTCGGGTTGAGCGAGGTGTAGGGGTTCTGGAAGACGTACTGGATCCGCCGCAGCACGTCCCTGCGCCGGTCGCGCAGCCTGGGAGGCAGCGGCGCGCCCTGGAAGGCGATCTCGCCCGTCCAGTTGCCGTGCAGGCCGACGATGCAGCGGGCGAGCGTGGTCTTCCCCGAGCCGGACTCGCCGACGACGGCCACGCACCATTCCTCCGGCACGTCGAACTCGACGTCGGACAGTACCGGAGTCCGCCCGTAGGTGGCCGAGACGGCGCGCAGCGACAGGGCCGGCGAGCTGCCTCCGCCGGTCAGGGCGCTCACCGCCGTTGAGCGCGTGGCGGTCGCCGACCGGACGTGCGCCGCGCGGATGCACCGCACCTGGCGGCTGTCGATGAGCACGGGCGGCGGCGCCTCGGCGCGGCATTCGCTGACCACGAAGGCGCACCGCGGCGCGAAAGTGCAGCCGCGCCCGCGCCCTCCGGGCCGCGGCGGCTGGCCCTCGATTCCGGCCAGCGTCTCGGCCCGGTCCGGCGACGGCACGGCGGCGAGCAGTCCGCGGGTGTAGGGATGGACCGGATCGCCGAACACCTTCGCGGTCGGGCCGATCTCGACGATCCGCCCGGCGTACATGACCGCCACCTCGGCGACCAGCCCGCCGATCACCGCGAGATCGTGGCTGACGTACACCGCCGCCACGCCGTAGGAGCGACATAGGCTTCGGACAGTGTCCAGTACGTGACGTTGAGTCGTGACGTCGAGGCCGGTCGTGGGCTCGTCCAGCACGATCAGCGACGGCCGGCAGCAGAAAGCCATCGCCAGGCCGACGCGCTGCTGCTGACCGCCAGAAAGCTGGTGCGGATAGCGGCGGATCATCTCGGGGGTGGTGTCCAGCCGAGCCTCCCGCATGACCTCAAGGACACGGCCGTCAGGGTCATCGACCGCTCCGGGGTGCACGCGCAGCGCCTCCCTTAGCTGCGTTCCCACCCGGAGCGCCGGGTTGAGCGCGGCGGCCGGATCCTGCGGGACGTACGCGACTCGCGCGCCGCGGGCGGCGCGCAGGTCGCCACGGCGGAGCGTGAGCAGGTCGACGCCGTCGAGCCTGACTTCCCCGGAGCTGATGCGCAGGCCACGCCGAGTGTGACCGAGCAGGGCGAGCGCGACTGTTGTCTTGCCCGACCCGGACTCGCCCACCAGGCCGAGCACCTCGCCGGCCGGCACGGCGAAGCCGATGTCGGCCACGACATCGGGGCCGGACTTGCCGATCCGGATCTGCAGGTCCCTCACCTCGAGCCTGACCACGCCGGCGGGCTGGGCCTGCGGGGCGCCGGCTCCTGCCCGCGGGGAGTCGGCGCCTGCCCGCGGGGCGCCGGCGCCGGCCGGCGGGGAGTCCGCCGTCACGGGGTCCGCCCGAGGCCGAGGTCGTCAGTCAGAGCGGCCTCCTCGGGAGGGCGGTCGACGCCCAGACTCACCCGCGCGACCGCGTCGGTGAACGTGTTGGTGCCGATCGTCAGCAGGGCGATCAGCGCCGCCGGGACGATCACTGCCCACGGGTTGAGCTGCAGGCCGATGCGATTCTCGTTGATCATCAGGCCCCAGTTAGCCGCGGGCGGCTGCTGGCCGAAGCCGAGGAACGACAGCCCGGCCATGATGACGATCGAGTAGGTGAGCCGCAGCCCGGCCTCCACCATCAGCGGGCTGATCAGGTTCGGCAGAATCTCCTTGGCCATGACCTTGGCCGGCCGCATGCCCTGGAGCTCGACGACCTTGACGAAGTCCCGCTCGGTGACGTCCAGGGTCGCGGACCGGATCACCCTGGCGACCGCCGGGGCGTGGGACAGCCCCACCGCGACCACGATCAGCCACAGCTTAGGGCCGATGATGCTGACCAGCAGCAGCGCGAAGACGAGCTGCGGAAACGACAGGATCACGTCGACGGTGCGCATGATGAGCCCGTCGGCCCGGCCGCGCCGGTAGGCCGCCGAGACTCCCGCCGCCGTGCCCACGACGATCCCGAACGCGGTCGCCGCGGCCGCCATGAGCAGCAGCGTCCAGCCCCCGTTGAGCACCCGGGAGAGCACGTCCCGGCCGAGGAAGTCGCTGCCGATCGGGAACTGACCGGACGGCTTGGCGAAGGTGAGCGTCACCAGGGCATCGGGCGAGCCGACCGGGATAAACGGGCCGACTATCGCGAGGAGCACGACCAGGGACGCCAGGCCGAGCCCCACAGCGCCGCGGGGAGTCCGCGCCGCGGTCCGCAGGACAGCCAGCCAGGGGTAGCGGGTGACCCGCGCTTCTCGCGCCTGCGCGGGTGGCGGCACCCGGGGGGCTGCGACGGCCACGGCTACCTCGCGATCCTGTGCCGGGGAGTGGCCAGCAGCGCGATCACATCGGTCACGATGTTCATGAGGACGTAGAAGGCGGCCAGCACCAGGACGATGAACTGGATCACCGGGATGTCACGGTTCTGGACCGCGAACACGAGTCCCTGGCCGATGCCGGGGAAGTTGAACACGAACTCGACCACCACCACTCCGCCGGCCAGGTACAGGAAGTTCAG
>DASPZH010000033.1:0-1612 GCA_035636335.1 Streptosporangiaceae bacterium | reverse complement strand
CCGGTCCCGGTCGGCGTGCCTGTCCGCATCGGCAAGACCGTCCTGGAGCTGCGCAAATGAGCATTGCACTCCGTTACACGGTCCGGTCCGATGTCGGCCTGCTCCGTGACGGTAACGAGGACTCGGCCTACGCCGGGCCGCACCTCCTGGCCATCGCCGACGGGATGGGCGGGCACGCCGCGGGCGAGGTGGCCAGCGCGGTCGCGATCGCGACGCTGGCGCCGCTTGACGCCGACACGAGCGGCATCGACATGCTCCAGGCACTCGCCGACGCGATCGCGGACGCCAACGCCGAACTGCGGCAGATCACGCTCGCCGACCCGGCCACCGAGGGCATGGGCACGACGCTGACGGCGCTGCTGTGGTCCGGCGATGAGGCCGCGCTGTGCCATATCGGCGACTCGCGCGGGTATCTGCTGCGCGACGGGGTGTTCCAGCAGATCACGCACGACCACACGCTCGTCCAGTCGCTGGTCGACGAGGGCAAGCTGACCCCGGAGGCAGCCGCCTCGCATCCGCAGCGGTCGCTGGTCATGCGCGCGCTGCAGAGCAGCGTTCCGGCCGAACCCGACCTCGCGATGCTCAAGGCCAAGGTCGGCGACCGCTACCTGCTCTGCTCGGACGGCCTGTCCGACGTCGTGAGCGACGAGACCGTGCACAAGACGCTGGCCGAGTTCACCGATCTGGACGAGGCGGTCGCCAAGCTCATCGACCTCGCGATCCGCAGCGGCGGCCCGGACAACATCACCTGCGTGCTGGCCGACGTCATCGACACCGAGTCCGGGCTGACGCCGACCCAGGACGTCATCGTCGTCGGAGCGCTGACCGGCGGCGCGGACCAGCCGATCCAGCCGGTACGCAGCGACAGCCCGGCGGCGCGCGCGCACCTGCTCACGACCGGCCAGACGGGCCTGGCCGGAGCGACCGTGGCCGACGCCGGGACGGGCACGGACGCCGACACCGGGACCGGCACGGACGCCGACGTCGGCGCGCACCCCGGCTTTGCCGCCCGCGAGGCAGCGGCCGGCCAAGAGGCAGCGGCCGGCGAAGAGGCAGCGGCCGGCGAAGAGGACGACGGTGACGAGCGCGGGCCGACCAGGCCGCTGCGGCGGCGCTGGCCCGTGGTCTCCGTTGCGCTGCTCATGCTGCTCGCGGTGGTCACCGCCGGGGGCCTGTACGGCTGGCGGGTCACCCAGGACGAGTACTACGTCGGCACCGCCGGCGGGAAGGTCGTGGTGTTCCGCGGCGTGAACCAGGCGGTCGCGGGGATCACGCTGTCCAGCATGGTCGAGCGGACCGACATCCCGATCACCGCCGTGCCCAGCGGCGAGGCCGGCCTGATCCAGGCGACCATCCCGGCGGTGAGCCTGCGCAAGGCGCACCAGATCGTGTCGCAGATCAGGCAGGACTACCGGTGCACGGTCGTGCAGACCGCGATCAGGCAGTGGGTGGCGCACCGGCCGAAGACGACGGCCGGGCACACTCAGCCGGCCGGGCCCAATCAGTCGGCCGCGCGGTTCGGCCAGACGACCGCCAGGCGGATGTCGGCTCGGCCTGCCGCGCACCCGCGGGCCACGCCCTCAGCCAGCCCGGGCGCCAAGCGCACCTCGGC
>DASPZH010000032.1:0-2840 GCA_035636335.1 Streptosporangiaceae bacterium | reverse complement strand
AAGGCCTGCGCGACCGAGGAGACCCCCGGGAGCACCACGGCGGCCAGGCCCCTGGCGCGCAGCGCGCGGAGGATGCCGAAGAAGCCGGGGTCGCCCGAGGCGAGGACGACGGCGTCACCGTCGTGGCCCGCGAGCGCGTCCAGGGCCGGGCGCAGCTCGCCGAGCACGACGGTCCTGGCGCCGGCGGCGGTCGCGACCGCCGCGAGGTGGCGGCGTCCCCCGACCACGAGCGAGGCGCGGGCGAGCGCGTCCGCCGCGCGCGCGGGAAGCGGCGAGCCGTCCAGGCCGATGACCGTGATCATGCCGCGGTCACCCACTCGGCCCGGCTCGCCGCGACCACCCGCGCGCCGCTGAAGTCGACCATCGCCACGTCGGCCGTCAGCCGCCCCTGGCCGGCGCGCAGCAGCACGGCGCGGACCCGGCGGCACAGCTCGTCGCCGGCCGGCCGCAGCAGCCCCTCGCGCTGCCAGATCTCGTAGGCGTGGCGGCCGGTGTTAGCCGCCTGGACCTCCGCCGCGACCGGGGCCGCGCCGCCCGCGGTCCTGGTGACGTCCGCGAGCAGTCCGAGGTCCACCTTGGACCGGGTGTAGTGGGTCATGAGGATGCCCGCGGCGAGCTTGGCCAGCTTGCCTGCCATGCCGACGAAGACGACCCGTTCCACGTTCACCTGCAGTGCCCGCCGCAGCGCGGCCCCGGTGAAGTCGCCGACCTCGACGAAGCAGACCTCGGGCAGGTCGGGCAGCAGCGCCATGGCTCCTCTTTCCGTGCGCCCGCCGGTGCAGAGCACGACCGTGCGCTCGCCCTGGGCGGCCAGCACCGAGACCGCCTGCTCCACGCTGGCGCGCCAGGACGCGGTGGAGAACGGTCGCACGATGCCGGTCGTGCCGAGGATCGAGATGCCGCCGAGTATGCCGAGCCTGGCGTTGGTGGTCTTGCGCGCCATCCGCTCGCCGCCCGGCACGGAGATGACGACCCGCACGCCGGGTGCGGCCGGCCCGGTGACCTCGCCCACGGCCTGAACGATCATCGCCCGCGGGGTGGCGGTGATCGCGGGCTCGCCCACGTCGATGCCGAGCCCCGGCTTGGTGACGGTGCCGACGCCTTCGCCGGCCTCGAGGACCACGCCGGGTTCCTCGCGCCACCTCACGGTCGCCGTGAGGTGCGCGCCGTGGGTGACGTCGGGGTCGTCGCCGGCGTCCTTGACCACGACCGCGGTCGCCTGCCGCGGGTCGCAGGCACACGACTCGACGGCGAACCCGACCCGCCGGCCGCTCGGCAGCGCGACCTCCACGCTGGCCTGCGGCGCCTGGTCGCGCAGGGCCGTCACCGCCGCCTTCGCGGCGGCCGACGCGCAGGTGCCGGTGGTCCAGCCGGTGCGCAGCGCGCGGGGCCGGACCTTGGCCGTGCGCGGCAGGTCGGGTTCGCGCAGTACCGGCTCGTCCGGGGTTGGCTGGCCGGTCATGAGCCGCTCCCTCGGGTCGCCGCGCCGTCCGCGTCCCGCAGCACGCCGCGCGCGCCGCGCTCGGCGCGTCGGTAGCCGTGGAAGTGGCCAGGATGGTACAGGTGCGACCGGGTGCCCCGCGCCGCGAGCGCCGGGCCGACCAGGAACAGGGTGTGCTTCCACAGCTTGCGCGCCCGGACCGTGCCGGCCAGCGTGCCGACCGTGCACTCGACCACGAGCTCGTCCGGCCAGGTCGCCTGGTAGGCGACCACAACCGGGGTGTCGGGCGGGTAGCCGCCGGCCAGCAGCTCGGCCTGGAGCTGCCCGGACCGAGCCGCCGACAGGAACACCGCCATCGTCGTACCGTGGCGGGCCAGGTCGGAGACCTCCTCGCCGGGCGGCATCGGGGTCTTGCCGCCGCCCAGCCGGGTGAGGATCACCGACTGCGCGACCTCGGGGACGGTGAGTTCCCGGCCGATGATGGCGGCGGCGGCCGAGTAGGCGCTCACGCCGGGAACGGTCTCGTGCGGCAGGCCGAGTTCGTCGCACAGCTCGCGCTGCTCCTGCACGGCGCCCCACAGGGCCGGGTCGCCGGAGTGGATCCTGGCCACGACCAGGCGCTGCGCCAGCGCGCGCTGGTAGAGCGCGCGCTGGCCTTCCAGCGGCAGTTTCGCCGAGTCGACGAGCTCGGCGTCCGGCCTGGCGTGCCCGAGCACGTCGGGATGGACCAGGCTGGCGGCCCAGACCACGACGTCGGCGGCCGCGATGACCGCCGCCGCGCGCAGGGTCAGCAGGTCGGCGGCACCCGGGCCCGCGCCCACGAACCAGACCTTGGATCCCGTCACAGCTTGCCTCCGCGGTACGCCCGGCGCCCGGGGACGAGCAGTGTCGACAGGTACGGGGCCGGCCCGGTGACGTCGGCGGCGGGCCGGATGTCCTCGCCGGGCAGCCCGAGCGCGGCGCCGTGCACGGCCTCGCCGAGACGGCCGGCGTCGCGGACCGCGGCGATGACCTCCGGCAGGTGCCGGCCGCTCTTGTACCCGACCACCGTGTCGAACGTCGCCAGCGCCGTCGTGAAGCATTCCAGGCCGGCGGTCAGCGGCAGCAGCGCGAGCGTCTCCCGGCCCTCGCACAGCACGGTTCCGCTCCGGGCGGCGAGGTCCTGCATCGCGGTGATGCCGGGGACCGTGGCGACGGTCAGGCCGGGCACCCGCTCCCTGACGGTCGCCGCGAGGTAGGTGAACGTCGAGTACACGTTGGGATCCCCGATCGTGGCGAACGCGACGACCCTCGCGCCGGAACCGAACGCGGCCGCGACCGTGTCCGCCGCGCCGTCCCAGGCCGCCTCCCTGCTGGCCCGCTCCGCGCCCGCTTCCAGGGCGAACACGACCCGGCGGAC
>DASPZH010000031.1:0-3777 GCA_035636335.1 Streptosporangiaceae bacterium | reverse complement strand
CGGACCGCCGAAGTGCGAGGCGTTGCGCGCGGCGAAGACACCCACGATCACGTGCGCGAGCCGCCAGGCGATGGTCGTCACCGGCGCGATCCCCGGCTCCGGGTGGGCGTACTCGTAGACGTACTGGCCGGCTCCCGCGGTCCGCGGCGCGGCCGAGGTGCCGCGCTCGCGCAGGCTCCAGCAGCCGGGGACGGGCTCCCAGAAGTACTCCTGGTCGGTCAGCCCGTCGAGCCGGGGCCGCAGGTGATTCTGCCACTGCCAGTCGAGCTGCCCGGCCAGCTCGTTGTTCCAGTCGATGTTCGTCATGCCGACGAGGATAGGCCGCATTGAGGACAGTTCCGGTCCTCAATATGCCGGATAATCGAGCACATGCGGGAAACCTCGGCGCGGCTGCTGCGGCTGCTCGGGCTGCTCCAGGTCCGCCCCGAGTGGTCGGGGGCCGACCTGGCCGACCGGCTCGGGATCACGGTCCGGACGGTGCGGCGCGACGTGCGGCGGCTGCGCGAGCTGGACTACCCGGTGCAGTCGGTTCCTGGCGTGGCCGGCGGCTACCGGCTCGGACCTGGCCAGGCGCTGCCGCCCCTCCTGCTCGACGACGACGAGGCGATCGCGGTGGTCGTGAGCCTGCGCAGCGCCGCCAGCCACACCGTGGCGGGCCTGTCCGAGGCCTCGGTCAGCGCGCTGGCCAAGCTGGACCAGGTGCTGCCCGCCAGGCTGCGGGAACGCACCGCGGCGCTCCAGCACGCGACCGTGGCGCTGGCCGGGCCCGGCCCGGTCGTCGACCCGGCGCAGCTCACCTCGCTCGCCGCCGCCTGCCGGCGACACCAGCGGCTGCGGTTGCGTTATCGCAACCGGGCTGGCTCTGACACCAGCCGGATCGTGGAGCCGCACCGCCTGGTCAGCACCGGCTACCGGTGGTACCTGATGGCGTTCGACGTCAGCCGCGCCGACTGGCGCACGTTCCGGGTGGACCGGATCACCGACGCGGCGCAGGCGGGCGGGCGGTTCGTGCCGCGCGCGGCGCCCGACCCGGCCGCGTTCGTGGCCTCCGCCGTGACCACCCGCCCGTACCGGTATCAGGCGCGCATACTCGTGCACGCCCCCGCCCGGGTCGTCGCGGAGGAGTTCTCTGCCACCTCGGGCATCGTCGCGGACGCGGGCGAGGACGGCTGCCTGCTGACCACCGGGTCGGACTCGCTGGGCGCGCTGACCTTCCACCTGGCCTCGCTCGGCGCCGACTTCACCGTGCTCGAGCCGCCCGAACTGACCGGCTTCGTCCGCGAGACGGCCGCCCGCCTGCAGCGCGTCGCCGACAGGTCCGCGGGCAGCACCTAGTCCTGGCGGTCGGGAACCAGGTCAGAGGTGAGCCTGGCGACCGCCTCGGTGATGGCGAGCGCCAGCTCCTGCGACGTCAGTCCGGCCGCCGCGAGTACCTGACCGCGCTCGCCGTGCGCCAGGAAGCGCTGGGGCAGGCCGAAGGTGCGTACCGGCGTGTCGATGTCGGCATCGCGAAGCTGCCTGGCCACCGCGTCGCCGAACCCGCCGACCGTGCCGTTGTCCTCGACGGTGACGACGAGCCGGTGCCCGGCCGCCGCTCCGGCGAGCGCCTCGTCCAGCGGCTTGACCCAGCGCGGGTCGACCACGGTTACTCCGATGCCCTGGCCGGTCAGCCGCTCCGCCACCTCCACGGCCAGCGCGGCCATCGGGCCCGCCGCCATCAGCAGCACGTCATGATTGGTTCCGGCGGCCGGCCCGGCGAGCAGGTCCATGCCGCCGAGCTTCCCGATAGCCGGCAGGTCGGCGGGGGCGCTGCCGCGGGGGAACCGGAGCGCGGTCGGGCCGTCGCTGACCGCGACGGCCTCGCGGAGCAGCTCGGTCAGCCTGGTGCCGTCCCGCGGCACCGCGACCCTGATTCCCGGCACGATCTGCAGCAGCGATCCGTCCCACATGCCGTGGTGGCTGGCACCGTCCGGCCCGGTCACGCCGGCCCGGTCGAGCACGAATGTGACCGGCAGCTTGTGCATCGCCACGTCCAGCAGCACCTGGTCGAAGGCCCGGTTCAGGAACGTCGCGTAGATCGCGACCACCGGGTGCATGCCGCCCATGGCCAGGCCCGCCGCGCTGGTGACGGCGTGCTGCTCGGCGATGCCGACGTCGAACACCCGGTCCGGGTAGGCCTGCGCGAACTTGGCCAGTCCGGTCGGGTGCAGCATCGCGGCGGTGATGGCGACCACGTCGGGCCGGCGAGCGCCGATGGCCGACAGCTCGTCGGCGAAGATCTGCGTCCAGGGTCGCTTGGCCGGCGTCGCGCCGACCGCCGCGGCCGGGGCCGGGGCGGCGGCCGGGGCCGGGGCGGCGCCGTTCACCTGGACGGGCGCGCCGGGCTGCACCTGGTGCAGGCAGTCCTCGTCGTTCTCCTCGGCCAGCGCGTAGCCGTGGCCCTTCTGGGTGATCACGTGCACCAGCACCGGGCCGCCGAACTCCCTGGCCCGGCCGAGCGCGTGTTCCAGCGCCTGCTCGTCGTGGCCGTCGACCGGACCGAGGTACTTCAGCCCGAGGTCTTCGAACAGGACCTGCGGCTGCAGGACGTCCTTCAGGCCCTTCTTGAGCCCGTGCAGCGTCTCGAACAGTGGCGGCCCGACCAGCGGCGTGTGCGAGAGCGTGGTCTTGACCAGGTCGAGCACCTGCTCGTAGCGCTGCGACACCCGGACCGAGGCCAGGTGGTCGGCCAGGCCGCCGATGGTCCGCTGGTACGACCGGCCGTTGTCATTGACCACGATGACGACGGGCCGGTCCTTGGCCCCGGCGATGTTGTTCAGCGCCTCCCAGGCCATCCCGCCGGTCAGGGCGCCGTCGCCGATCACGGCGACCACCCGGCGATGCTTCTCGTCCCGCAGGGACAGGGCCTTGGCCAGGCCGTCGGCGTAGGACAGGCTCGTCGAGGCGTGCGAGTTCTCGACCAAGTCGTGCTCCGACTCGGCCCGGCTCGGGTAGCCGGAGACGCCGCCTTGCTGGCGTAGCCTGGCGAAGCCCTCCATCCGGCCGGTCAGCAGCTTGTGAACGTAGGACTGGTGGCCGGTGTCCCACACGATCGGATCGGACGGGGAGTCGAACACGCGGTGCAGCGCGATGGTCAGCTCCACGACGCCGAGGTTCGGGCCGAGGTGACCGCCGTTCCTCGAGACCGCCTCGATCAGGAAGGCCCTGATCTCGCCGGCCAGCACCGTCAGCTCGTCGGGGGTCAGCGCCTTGACATCTCGTGGACTCCAGATCGACTCGAGCAGTGTCATCTGGTGCGCTCCTCACGTCGCGGGCGGCGCCTGGAGCGCGCGCCCCGGACACGTCGCGGGCGGCGCGGCAGGCGCGCGCCCGGAACATTGCACGACCGCCGGACGGGAACTCCTCCGGAGCCCGGGCTGGCATCTCCCGGTCAATGTGCCGGGAGCGAACCTAACGAGTGTATTTCGCTCGGCCCGCCGAGTGTGCGGCCACATGCTTGTAGGCATGACGGTAGCGTCACCTTGTCCGGTACTTGCCACGCCATCGGACCACGCCCCCGGCCAATCGCTGGCTAGTCTTCCCACACCGGTATTCCCATGCCGGTTCCAAACTCGCGCCAGGGAGGCAACGTGATCGGCGGGCGGAGCAGGCGCGGGCTGGTCGTGGCGCTGGCCGCGGCTGCGACGGGAGTAACGCTGGGGGCGTCGGCGGCCCCGGGCGCGCCGCGGGGCCCGGTCCCTGGCGCCTCGGCAGGCAGGGCCGCGTGGCAGCTTCGGC
>DASPZH010000030.1:0-10667 GCA_035636335.1 Streptosporangiaceae bacterium | reverse complement strand
CGCCGCGGCGGTCTTCGAGGACCCGCTCGACGTCGCCATCCGGACGGCACGCAGGCTCGGCTGGGCCGGCCGGGTGCTGTCACAACCTCCGCCGTTCGAGGCGTCGCGGGCCTACGGGCTGGTCACGGTCCCGACGATGGTCCTCGTCGGCGGCGCGGGGATGCTCGAAGGCACGGTCGTGGGCTGGGACCAGCCCCGCCTCGCCGCGCTGATCGAGCGGGCCGGGGCCGTCCTGGGCACCGCGCTGGCGGCGCCGCCGGCGACCGCGCCGCTGGTCAAGCCGGGATGCTCGTCCAAGGCCGCCATCGACCCCGAGGTAGCGGCGGCGATCTCACGGCGCACCCTCGACGACGAGATGGAGGAGATGTTCGAGCGCGGCTGGACCGACGGCCTGCCGGTCGTGCCGCCGACCACCGAGCGGGTCGAGGCGATGCTGGGCGGCGCCGACGGGTCGGCCTCGCTCGGGCTCGTGCCGCCCTCGATGGGCGAGGCGACGCTGGAGCGGGTCGCGGCGTGCGCCGTGCTCGCGGGCTGCCGGCCCGAGTACTTCCCCGTCGTGGCGGCGGCGTCGCGCGCCGTGCTCGATCCCGCCTTCAACCTGCACGGCCAGGCGGTCACGACCCAGCCGGCCGGCCAGCTCGTGGTGGTCAACGGACCGGTCAGGCGCGCGATCGGGCTCAACAGCGGAATGGGCGCGCTCGGCCCCGGCTTCCGCGCGAACCTCACCATCGGCCGGGCCGTTCGGCTGCTCGCCACCCTGTGCGGGGGCGCCGCGCCCGGCGCACTGGACCGGGCCACCCTCGGGCAGATGGGCAAGGTCGGCTTCTGCGTCGCCGAGGACGAGGAGACCAGCCCGTGGGAGCCGCTGCACGCCGAGCGCGGGTTCGAGCCCGGCCAGTCCGTCGTCACGGTGATCGGCAGCGACGCGCCGCTGAACATCTCCGACCATCGCAGCCGGACGCCGGAGGACCTGGCCTACGTCCTGGCCTGGGCGGCGGCGAGCGCCTGGTCCACGAACTGGTGGCCGCTGGCCGAGCCGTCGGTGTTCGTGATCTGTCCCGAGCACGCCGCCATGTTCCGGGACGCGGGCTGGAGCAAGCAGCGGCTGCGCGAGTTCATGTTCACCGCCGTTCACAAGCCGGCCGGCGAGCTGCGCCGGGGCGAGACGACTCCGCTGGTGCATGCCGCCGATCAGGCTGCGGAGATCCCCAAGTGGGCTTCGCCCGAGGCCATCGTGCTGATCGTGGCGGGCGGCGAGGCCGGCCGTTACTCTGCAGTCCTGGGGCCGTGCACCGGCATGGGCTCGCAGATCGTCTCTCGGGAGGTGGAGTCAGGGTGGCTGCGCATGACAGGACCGGGCACTACGTGAGCCCGTTCGACGACCGGGTCAGGGCGCCCGAGCCGCTCGCCCCGCGCCCCGCGGCCATCGAGGGCCGCACCGTGGTGCTGCTCGACATCTCCAAGAACCGGGGCGCGGAGTTTCTCGACCGGGTCGAGACGCGGCTGGAGGCGGCAGGCGCGGTCACGATGCGTAGGACGAAAGAAATCTTCTCCAAGCCCGCCGCGCTGGCCCTGGTCGACGAGATCGCGGGCCGGGCCGACCTGGTGGTCGAGGCACTGGCCGATTGAGGCTCGTGTACGTCGTGCAGTGTGTGCGACCTCGTCCACCTCGAGCGCCGGGGAGTCCCGGCCGTCGGCATCGCGACCGTGCCGTTCGCCGACGAGGCCATCGAGCAGGCCAGGCTGCTCGCCATGCCCGGCTGCCGGATGCTGTACATCCCGCACCCGGTCCAGCTTGCGACTGCCGGGGAGCTAGCCGCCCTCGCCGACGCGGTCGTGCCCGCCGTGATCGCCGCGCTGACGCACGCTGACCCGCGGGTCGAACGGAACGGTGCCGACGTCGACGGCGGTGGCTGAGCCGTCGACCGGGATCACGGCGCCGTTGACGTAGGAGGCTGCGTCGGACAGCAGCCAGGTGATCACCGCGGCGACCTCGTCGGCGCGGGCGGCCCGGCGCTGCGGCACCAGCGCCGTCACCAGCCGGTACGCGGCCGGGACGTCGACTCCGCGCTCGCCGCCGAACGCCGCCATCTCCTCGTCGGCCATCTCGGTGACCGTCCATCCCGGGCAGACCACGTTGGCCCGCAGTCCCTGGCGGGCATGGTCGACGGCCACTGACTGGGTCAGCATCGCGAGCCCGGCCTTGGTCGCCGCGTAGCCGCCCATTTCTGACGCGGCCCGCAGCGCGGCCACCGACGCGACCGACACGATCGCGCCGCGGCGGGCGATCAGGTGCGGCAGCGCCGCCCGCGCGACCAGGAACGCCCCGGTCAGGTTGACCCGACACCATCGCCAGCCAGTCCGGCGTGTCCAGCTCGGCGACGCCGCCAGGGGCCATGACGCCGGCGTTCAGCACCAGCCCGTCCAGGCCTCCGAACTCGTCCGTCACCGACCCGACCATCCGGTCCACCTGCCTGGCGTCGGAGATATCGCACACCAGGTCGAGCGCTCCGGTCTCGACCGCGACGGCGCGCAGCGGCCCGGCCCGGCGGCCGCAGATCGCCACCGCGTAGCCGGCCGCGGCGAGCATTCGTGCCGTCGCGGCGCCGATGCCGGTGCCGCCGCCGGTTATCAGGACCGCCCGCGCCTGGTTCATCCGGTGCTCACCGGTCGCTCGCCAGTGCCGGGCGCCGCGGCGAGGTCCGCGAGCTGCGTGCTCGCGGCCTGTCTCGGCCGCAGGATCCAGGTCGATCCGAGGCCGATCACGCCGCCGCCCTTGCCCGACGCGCTGATCACCCCGACGACCAGCGGGGTCACGAAGGCGGAGGAAAACACCGGCCCCATGAACCCGACGGACCGCGCGACCACATCGGGCAGCGACAGCAGTTTCGCGCCCAGGCGCTCGTAGGCCGGCTCGGGACTGGCCATCGGTCTCTCCTTAAGTTTTTCAACGAAAACCCTGGCGGTGATCGAGTACCGGCGGCGCGTGCCGGCGAGGCCGCTGCGGCCCGAGTGTGATCGACTCGAGCCGCTCGTTGTCCAGGTCGGTCTCGCTGAGCCGCTCGCCGTCGACCTCGGCTCGCAACAGCGCGGACAGCAGGTCGCCGCCCGGGGCCGCCAGCCGGTCCGCGATGATCGCGCGGCCCAGGTCCCACAGTTGCCTGCCGTACGGGCTGCGGAACGGATACCTGCGGTAGGCGTCGGTGTCGTCGCGGCCCCAGACCACATCGGTGACGTCCGGGTCGGTATTCGCGATCAGCCGGTCGCCCAGGTCGATGAACAGCGGCAGGTCGCCGGCCGGCAAGCCCATGATCCGCGCCAGCACCCGGATCGGAACCTCCTTGGCGACGGCGTCGACGAAGTCGAACGGCTCGCTGGTCAGGCCGGCGTCCAGCACCTGCTCGGTCAGCACCTCGACGAAGTCCTGGTAGACGGCCACCGCCCGCTGGGTGAAGCTGCCGGAAAGGATCTTGCGCAGCTTGGTGTGGCCTGGCGGGTCGGTGTCGATGATCGTCCGCCTGGCCGCCATGTCCTCGTCGGTCGGGTCCTCGAACGAAATGCCGCGCGACGACGAGAACGTCCGCACGTCGCGGCTCGCGGTCACGATGTCGTCGTAGCGGAGCACCGACCGGAAACCCGGGCTCGATCCAGCCTCGTCGGACCAGGTGACTGGCGTCCGGCCGCGCAACCGGGCAAACTCCTCGTAGGGGACACCGCGCGCCCACATGTCCAGGTCGGTCAGATCGACACGTTCGGCCACGGCAGATAGTTTGGCACCAAACGAAATGCGCAGAGGAGCCGGCCAGCGGCAACGGAGGAGGCGACCATGCGCGTCATCGTCATCCGGCACCACGCCGAGGATTCGGCCGGCTTCATCGCGGAGGCATTCCAGGCCCGCGGCGCCGAGCTGAGCGTGCACCTGTTCCCTGACGACGGCCCGCTCCCGCCGCTGGACGGCGTCGACCACGTGGTCGTGCTCGGTGCGATCTCGTCGGTCTACGACGAGGTCCACGCGGGCTGGGTCGAACCGGAACTCGACTGGCTGCGCAGCGCCGACGAGTCCGGCGTCCCGGTACTCGGAATCTGCTTCGGCGCGCAGGCGCTCTGCACGGCCTTCGGCGGCAAGGTCGTGGCGGCCGCGCGCAAGGAGATCGGCTGGACGATGATCTCCCCGGTGCAGGAGGCCCTGGTCCCCGCCGGTCCCTGGCTGCAGTTCCACGGCGACCGGTGCGAGCCGCCAGGGCACGCGACGATCCTGGCCAGCAACGAGATCGGCGTGCAGGCGTTCTCGATCGGCCGGCATCTGGCCGTCCAGTTCCATCCCGAGGTCGACGGCGAGCAGCTGGGGCTCTGGCTCGAGGCCGGCGGGCGGCGTGAGGTCGAGGAGGCGGGCCAGGATCCCGACGCCGTCCACGCGCAGACAATCGCGGAGGAGCCGGCCGCCAGGGCCCGTGCCGACCGGCTGGTCGGCACCGCGCTCCGGCTGGCCCAGTCGACATCGCCGGCCGGCGCGCTGGCGCAGTAGCAGCCGCGGGCCGTCATCCGCCCGCCAGTAGGCGCTAGCCCTCCGCTGATCTGATGATCTTGCGCAGCAGCGCCGCAAGCTGGTGTTTCTCCTGCTCGGTCAGACCGCTGCTGACCGATGCCTCGCCCATATTGAACGCGGGGAACAGCCGCTCGATCATGGCGGCGCCCTTGGGCTCCAGGCTGACCAGCACGAGCCGGCCGTCGGCGTCGTGCCCGCGGCGGCTCGTCAGGCCGCGTTTCTCCAGCGTCTTCAGCACGCCGGTGAGCGTTCCCTTGGTGACCCCGGCCTCGTCGGCCAGGTGCCTGGTCTGCTGGTCGCCCCAGATCCACAGCACGAACAGCACGGTGAACGCGGCCCACGACAAGTCTTCATGGGCCAGGACCTGCCGCTCCAGGCGGTTGCGAGTCACGTTAGCCGCGCGGTAGATGTTCGACACCGCCGCCATGGCGGCGAAGTCGAGCGGCTGCCCGCCGATCCGGTCGCGGATGTCTCGCTCGGCCCTGACCAGGTCAATGGCGCTATCCGCGGCAAGGCGACGTGACATGGGACGATGGTACGCGGCCACGCCGTTGCTGAGACAACGCCGAATCGCGCCCTGCGGCACAGCCAATGCGCTCCGGCTCTCGGTTACGGCACATGGTCAGCCACGGCGACCGGGGTGGCCGAGACCAGGGCACGCGGCTTCAGGCCGGCGCCGATGCAGACGAAGCCCGCGGCCGCCGCCATCGCCTTTGTCTCGCCGTCGGCAATCTGGCGCTGGGCGTGCAGCAACGCTTCCGCGGTGAGCCGGCCGGCGGCTAGCTGCCGGTGGAACGCGATCATGAGGGGAGTGGTCTCCGGGTCGGGGATCGGTATGACGGAGGCGACGAGCTGCTCGGTGCCGAGCGACAGCAGCGTCGAGCTGAAACCGAGGAGCTCGTCGCCCGCACAGACGACCGGGCGTCCGCTGTCGCAGGCCGCGAGTATGACCAGCGGGGGGACCCGATCGAGCAGCTCCAGGTCCATGACCGTCAGGGGCCCGTCGGCGAGCCTGAGTGATGAGAACAGGGGATTGTCGGCGCGCACCCGCCCGTGTGCGGCCAGGTGAACCATGTCGGCCTGGTTCAGCGCCGCTGCCACCGCACGCACGGTAGCGGAGGAGTCGATGAGCGCCTTCGTCTGGTGGATGGCCGCCACGGCCTCGGCTTCCGCGCGCGCGCCGGGAAGGCCGGGGCCGGCCAGGACGACGACGCGCCGTGGCGGGTTCTGTTCTCGGCGCTGGGCGGCATGCCACAAGGCGGCCGATGGCGCCACCGTCACCGGGCGGTTCGCGCACGACGGCAAGGTCGACCAGGGCAGCGACTGAAGGTGCCCCGTGGGGACCACAACGAGCGGCCTGCTCATGATCAGGCCACCCAGCGGCCGGAGCAGCATCGCGTCCAGACGTGCTGCCGCGTGCCTGAGCATGGCAACGGCCGCGGACCTGCTCTGCTGACTGCTCTGGTGCCGGGCCAGCCTGCGCAAGGCAAAAGCCAGATGCTCAACGAGATCCCGCACGGGATCGAGCGCGCCAACGTGCTGCAGCCGCGCCCGGCCGTCGACGACCACCACCGCGTGCAGGGACCCGTCAAGCTGGATGAACTCAACCAGTGCGGCATCGCCCAGGGCAGCGGCAAGCTCGGCAACCGAGACGGCCGGGATCGGGTCGCCCGCCGAGCCGCGCGGTTGCCTGCGGCAGTGGTCGCGGATCTGGCGTTCGAGTGCCGCCTGCCGGCCGACCAGTCCGCGATGGCGGCCGCCCGAGTGGCGGACGTCCTCTTGCTCGGCGACGGTCACCCGGAGCCTGGTCAGGACCGCCGCCAGCTCCGGGTCATCCGACGGGCGGGCGGGCCGGGACATCAGGTGCCGGGCGCGACCCTGTTCGGCCCACGACAGCACCCGGCTGGCACGGCCGTCGGCGAGCGCGATGCGCAGGCCCAGGGTAGCTAGCTCGCCGCGGTGGCCCGAGGCGTAGGCGCGCAGGTCGGTCGCTGCCAGCGTGGCGCGGTACTCATCGAGAACGCGCAGGCCGCTGCGGACGGCGGCGCTCGCGCCCGTGGTGTCATTCCTGGCCAGCCTGACCATCGCCTCGGCATACCAGGCGCGGCTTCGCAGCAGGGCCGGGCCCCGCAGGCGGGCCGGGCTGACCCGCTGCAGGATCCGGGAGCCCTCGTTCTTCCGGCCGTGATCAATCGCCAGCCGGCCGGCCAGCAGCCATGCTTCGAGCGCCGCCGCGGACCAGCCCGTCTCGGTCAACGCGTTCGCGGCCACCTCGAGCTGGCGTACGGAAACCTGCGACCGCAGGTTCTCGTCGCTGACCCGTGACGACAGCACCACGAACCTGGCCAGCGCAGCCCAGTGCGGACGTTGCTGGCGCGTGAATTCGGCGACCGCGCGCCTGGCCTGCTCCACCGCGTAGCCGCCATCCCCGGCCAGCGCAGCGGCCTGGGCGAGGATGAGTCTCGCCTCGGGAAGTGCGATCTGCTGACCCTCGCGTTCGATCTGGCGCACGGCCTGCTCGGCCGTCTGTCTCGCTTCCGACAGCAAGCGCGCTGACAGCAGCACCTCACCGCGGTCGACAAGGATAAAGCCGAGCCGGGAGCCAAGGTCGGTGAATCGCTGCTCGGCCAGGTCGAGGTGGCGCAGTGCCGCGGGCACGTCGCCGCGCATGGTGCTTACCCAGCCCAGGTTCTGCTGTACGAACCCCGCGGACAGGCCGAGACCGAGCTGGTCGCACAGGCTCCCGGCCTCGCGCAGGTCCCTGGTCGCGGCCGCGAACTCGCTGCGGTAACCGAAGACGACACCGCGGTTGGACAGGACACGCTGCACCCAGACGTCATCGCCGGCGCGGCGCAGCACGGGGAGCGCACTGCGGAAGCTGGCCAGTGCCTCGTCGAGCCGGCCGAGAAGCTGCAGGATCGCCCCGCGCTGCGCCTCGGCACGGGCCCGCTCAACGCCGTCCAGAACGGTCAGCGCGGCGTCGATCTCGCGTACCGCCTGCCGCGACCGTCCCATACCGTTCAGCACGTAGGCCAACGTCATCCGGGCTTCGGCGACCAGGCCAAGCGACCGCGCCCGGCGGCCGAGCGCGATCGCCGTCCGCAGGTGCAGGATCGCGGTCGCGGCATCATCTGTGTGCAAGGCCGCGAGCCCGAGCGCCCGCTCGGCAATCGCGGCGGCGGCGAGGTCATTGGCGGTCCTGGCCTGCTCGGCCAGCGAGGCAGCCAGCACCGCCGACCGGCCAGGGTCTGCCTCGGCCAGCCGGAGCGCCTCACGTGCCTTCTCGGCCAGGGTCGCGGTCATGGTTAAGGCGGGAAGAGCAGAGTCGACCCTGGTTTGGGAAGAAAAGGTCGCAGTGCGGGGCCCGCATGTATCAGACTGCCGCCAACGCCCTCTAAAAGACAAGGTGCGCAGCTACCACGATGACAAGGGGCCAGATCAATGCAGGAAGGCGTGCTCGGGGCATACGAGGAAAGCCAGCTTGTGGTATCCACGCCCGATCTCGACGTTGTCCTCGCCGCACTCGGGGAGTTCCGCGTCGGCGTCAAGGAGCGTCCGAGGGGAAATGTGAGGCTTGAGCTCACGCTGATCGAGTTGGACAGCGTCGCGGCCGGTGCGGGGACTTCGCAGGAACGCAGCGCGCTGGTCGAGGACATGACGGCCGGACGGCCGCGGAGTGCCGGCGCGGCGGCCGCGCCATCGGACCTGGACATCTTGATCTTCCGGTTGCGCGAGAAGTTCCGCGCCGACTACGACCAGTGGGTTCCTGCCTTCGGAAAGAACCGCGTGATCTCGCCCGTTCGAGGGTTCCCCTATGTCGGCGGCGGCGGCAGCCGTGATCCTTACGCTGTCGGGTCCGTCGACCCCGCACCCAGCCCCGGTACTGGCCATACCAGCGGCACCGAGGCCGCGCGCCTCGATGCGCCCCAGTCGGCATGGCACCAGCGCCCGCCTGGTCCGGGCCAGGGCGCGCGCATCGGCCTGCTCGACACGCCGCTGTACGCACATGAATGGCTCGCTGGCGCGTACTTCACGCGCGCCCACGACCTGATCGACGCCTCGGCAGCCAAGCACTGGGCGCCGCCGGCGTCCGAAGGGCACGGGACATTTGTCGCCGGGCTGATCCTGCGGCAAGCACCAGGCGCGGAGCTCATCGTCCGGCCAGTGCTCGGAGTAAGGGCAGTGGGGCGCCTCTGGGAGGCGGCGAACATGATGGCCGACTTCGTCGGTTCTGGGGTGCACATCCTGAACCTGTCATTCGGCTGCTATACCGACGATGGTCAGCCGCCGCTGGCGCTGGCGCGGGCAGTGAGCCTGCTCAGCTCGGAGATGCTGCTCGTCGCGGCGGCCGGGAACCACGGCGACATCGACGACCTGCGGAAGCGCGGCGTCCCGCTGCCGCCGTGGACCACAGGCCTGTCGCGCAAGACGCCCGCTTGGCCCGCGGCCATGCCCGAGGTCACCGCCGTGGGCGCTACCGACGGAAATGGGAGGCGCGCATCCTTCAGCCCAGACGTGCCCTGGGTCGATGTGACCGCCCCCGGCGTCGGCGTGGAGAGCACCTACCTGGCCCAGAGGGTCCGCCTGGAGGCGCCGCGGACAGGCAGTCCGGCCGAGCAGGACTTCTTCGGCTTCGCGCGCTGGGACGGGACGTCGTTCGCCGCGGCGACCGTCAGCGGTGCCGTGGCCAGCAAAATCGGGCCTGGTCGTGACGCCCGGCAGGCGCTGAGCGAGATCCTCGCAACGCCTGGCGCCGTTGTCCGGCGATTCCCGTACCCGTAGCGCCCTCCGTGCCCGGTTTATGCAGCATCGATGTGCTTGGGAGGTAGGGAGCGTGACACCGGATGAGCAGCCGCTCGCCACTCTGGTGGTCGGCGCCCGAAATGGCGACAAGCGCGCTTGGGATACCATCGTCGACCGGTGCGCCCCGCTGATCTGGTCGATCTGCCGTCGCTTCAACCTCTCCCGCACCGAGGCAGAGGACGTGGGCCAGACGGTATGGCTCCGCCTGGTGGAACGGATCGACACACTGCGTGAGCCGGCGGCGCTGCCCGGCTGGCTGGCCACGACCACTCGGCGCGAGTGCGTCCGGATCGTCGGACTTTCCGGCAAGCACTCGGTCGGCGGGTCCGCACTGGATCCGGATGCCGCTCGCGACGAGCAACTGCCGCCGGCCGAGCACGAGTTGCTCATCGCCGAACGCAACGCCGCGCTGTGGGAGGCGTTTGCCATGCTGCCCCCGCGCTGCCAGCGGCTGCTGGCGATGCTGATCGCGGACCCCCCGGTCCACTACACGGAGATCAGCGCGACACTGGGAATCGCCGTCGGCAGCATCGGACCGGTCCGCCGCAGGTGTCTTGAGACGCTCAGAAACTACCCAGCGCTCGCCGCCGTCATCGGCGGCGAGCGCACGGCGAGATGAGGCACCGACCCAATGTCCCGTGACTGGTGGAGCGACGACAACCAGATGCTCGATGCCCTCGGTGAGGCCATCAGGTCGGCCGCAGACATGCCCGCTGAGTTCACCGAGATGGGTAAGGCAGCTTACGCATGGCGTGGCATCGACGCCGAGCTGGCCACGCTGACCTATGACTCGGTCTCCGAACAGGACCATGCGAGCCTGGCGGCATCGCGCGCCGAGTCGGCCAGCCTGCGCTATCTCACCTTCGCATCAGGGGACATCACTCTCGAGCTTGAGGTGACCGCGGACAGCCTCCTCGGACAGCTCGTGCCGCCGCAACCGGGGCAGGTGCAGGCAATTACGGCCGATGGCGAGGTCACAAGGGCCGCGATCGACGAAATCGGCGCCTTCACCATCCGGCCCGTGCCGCGAGGCTCGTTCCGGCTTCACTGCCAGACCGCGGCCGGCGTGCATGTCACGACACACTGGTTCACCCTGCGAGACTCCCGGGACAACTAGCGGGCGGCGCCGACAGCCCTTTGAGCCTGTTTGGAACTTGAGGTGCGGCAAGCTGTTTCGCTTGTAACACTTCGTGATCTTTCGGGTCTTTCGTGCGTGTCGGTCGTCGGCGCGGCGATCCGCCCCAGGAGCTTGCCCGACGGTGCCCGAGCGGTGTAGGTGAGCGTGCCGGACGTTGCCAGGCAGCCGGCCCCCTGGCCG
>DASPZH010000029.1:0-29110 GCA_035636335.1 Streptosporangiaceae bacterium | reverse complement strand
TACCCAGGCGACATCGAATGCCTGGTGGTCTTCGATCAGAGCGCCCCCCGCGAGATTCCGGCCGAGCCGGCCGGCGGGCGGAGGCTCCGGGTGCTGGCCAACACCAGGACTCACGGACTCGCCGGGGCCCGGAACACCGGCATGATCGCGAGCGATGCGCCGTTCATCGCGTTCTGCGACGACGACGACGCATGGTCGCCGGGCAAAGTCCGCCGCCAGATCGAGCTCGCTCAGGCGAGCGGGGCCGACTTCGTGGCCAGCGGGGTGCGGATTCACCATGGGGATCGCGTCGTCGTCAGGGTCCCGCCGCCCAGCGTGGCCCTCGGCCGGCTGGTCAGGGAGCGAGTCGGCGCCCTGCACCCGTCGACGTTCTTGTTCCGCCGGTCCCTGCTCGATGATGTCGGCCTGATCGACGAGGCGATTCCCGGCAGCTACGGCGAGGACTACGACTGGCTGCTGAGGTCGGCGCGGCGGGCGCCCGTCCTGGCCGTGCCAGAACCGCTGGCGGACGTGTACTGGCACGAGCAGTCGTTCTTCGCCGAGCGCTGGGCCACGGTGGCCGAGGCGCTGCAGTACCTGCTGGCCAAGCACCCTGAGCTGATGGCCGACAGCGTGGGGCGGGCCAGGATACAAGGGCAGATCGCCTTCGCCCAGGCGGCGCAGGCGCAGCGTTCGAACGCCATCCGCACCGGCTGGCACGCCATTCGCGGCAACCCGCGCGAACGGCGCGCCTACCTGGCCCTGGCCGTCGCGGCCGGCGCCGTGTCCGCCCCCGCGATCGTGCGGCTCGCCAACGCCAGAGGCCGCGGCATCTGATCGCCCGCGAGTCCCGCATCGAGACGCCGCTGCCTGTCGTTACGCCAGAGCAGCCCGCAGGAGAGCATCGTCACGCCGATCGGGGCCGCCAGGGCGTCATAGGTGAACATGTAGACGAATGACAGCAAGATCACCAGCAGTCCCACCCAGCCATACGGGGTCGGGTCGCGCCGGTAACGCCAGCCGAGATAGCCGAAGAACCCGAAATAGCAGAACACTCCGACGAAGCCCGTGCAGATGAGAACCAGCGAGAACTGCCCGGTGCTGCCCACCTCGGCGTGGCCGCACAGGGGACAGTCAGGGGTCGGGCCGATCGCGATCGAGTTGATGCTGCCGACTTGCTGCCTGGTGTCCCCATAGCCGAGCACCGGCGACGACAGCCCGTCCTTGATCGACAGCGAGAAGAGTGCCGCCCTGATCGGATCGCTCTGGCCGTTCTGCAGCCGCTGGCCGATGATATTGCCGAGCGGGCTGACCAGGCCGACGATCACCAGCATGACCAGCAGCGCAGCCAGTCCGGTGATCAGCGCGACCCGTCCTCGCATGGCGAGCCGCACCGCCACGTAGGCCACGCCCAGTCCGGTCGCGATCCAGGCTCCGCGATTCAGCGAGTAGACAAGCGCGATCATGGCCAGCGCGACCGCAGGCCAAATGAGCACGCGCCGCATCCGGCGCCGCGAGCCATGCAGCCAGCCGACGAGCAGCCAGGGCACCGTGATGGTGAGGCACTCGCCCCAGGTGTTGGTGTAGGGGTACGGTGCCTTGGGCCGCCCCTGGTAGGTGGCCTGGCCGAACACGTTCTGCAACTGGGTCAGCGCCGGGTGCATCTGGGCCTGGATGAGGGCGTTGTCCTGCAGCCGGTGCGGCATGAGGTACAGCACAGGCGAGCTGAACTCGAACGTGGGCTGGAGAATGCCGGCCACCCCGAACATGACCGTGTACATGCCGAGCAGGCCCAGTAGCCAGGCCAGCTTCCGCCGGGGAAGCTCGTCCTCGGTCAGGTTACCGACGAAGAGCAGCAGCGCGGTAACCGCCAGGTAGGTCGCGCCGCGGTCAGAATAGGCGATCAGGCGGTTGGTCACCGAGCTTGATCCGGTGCCGGGAGCCTGCAGGGTAATGGTGACAACACTCGCGGCGGTCCACAACAGGAAGAGCAGCCAGATTCCGAAGCCCGGCGGGAAGCGCACCGGCCGGCTGCGGCTCATGTGCCAGCCGAATATCCGCAGCGCTACCGGGATCGCGAGTACTACCCACATGTACTCGGCGACGCCGAGCGCCCACCAGAGCGGATACCCGGCCAGCAGGGCGGTCAGCGGCCACGCCGGATGGCGGGCGAGCCAGCGGCTGAGCAGCGACCGGCGCGGGCGGGCCGGCGTGAAGGCCAGGGGGAGCGTGATCTCGGCGGTAACCGGCGCGGCACGTGCCGCACGGGCGTAGTCAACCGCCACGGGACGCCCCCGCACGGCCGGTCCGGCAGGCCGGCATCGCGTCAGCCCTCATCCTTGGCGGCGTCGGTGTATCCGGAGGACGACTCCGAGCCCGGTTCCGCTCCTGCATCGGGCAGCAGGACGCGCGGCATCGGCCAGGTCTGCCCGGCGGCACGCGCCGCTGGCTCTGACGTGTCACGTTCCTGCTGTTCGCGGGCTTGGCGCCGCCTGAACTCCTCGAGGACGGACCCGGCGGAGGAAGCCTGCTGGGAAGCAGATTCCGGTGCCTGCGGCTGGGCCGGCGACTCTGCCCGGTCGTGCGACCGCGGTTCGCGCCGCCCGGGCTCGTACGGCAGCGGTCCGCGCCGCTGCCCTTCCCGCTGGGCGCCGCCAAGATGCGGGCCACCCGGCTGCACCCGATACTGATACGCCCGTTTAGCGGCACGCTTGTCGGCCTTCCGTGACCGCCTGGAGGGCGGGAAGACCATTGCACCGAGCACGGTGGTGTGCATCTGGCCAAGCCAGCGCAGCCAGTCGGCGACCTCGCGGCGGCTGGTTGTGCCGGTCTCGGCGACGATGATCGCGGTCCCGGCGAACTCGGCCAGGCCGATGAGGCCGTCGGCGGCTTCTGTGGCGATGACGACGTATCGCGTGCCGACGTGGAACTCCGCGGCCATTCGCGTGCTCTCCTCCGAGGGCAGGTCGTCGATCGCGCCGACGGATCCGCCCGCTGTGATCACCCGCAGCCCCCGGATGCCAGGGAATGGCCTCGTGACCTCGCTGACCGTGGCGTCGCCGGCGACGACGGCGGCCAGTCCTGGCGCCGCGTCCGCGCCGGCCCGGGCCAGCATCGGCGCGTGGCCGGCCTGAGAGCTGGCGAGCACGAGCAGCACGTCTGACTGGGTCCTGGCCAGCGCGCCGGCCAGGTTCGCGCCGATGACGCTCGAGTCGGCCTGGCCGACGACCAGAATCGTGTGATCTCCGTCGCCGAGTTCTGTCCCGATCACCCGGGAGAGCTCGGTGAACGCGCGCCCGTAAGGAGTTCTCGGCGAGGCGATCGCGTGCCGGAATTCGGCCGGGCGGCGCCCGAAAGAGATCAGCACGGGAAGGCTGAGGAACCGCTCGAGATCCGCCGGACCATGGAGCCTGTCATCCCGGCGGTCGGTGACGAAGGCGAGGCCGAGCCCGATCAGCAGGCCGGCCATCAGGCCGCTCGGACCGAAGAGCAGCTTCCTCGGGCTGCTCGGCGCCGTGGGCTTGATGGCCCTGGTGATGATGTAGCCGGCCTGGTAGTTGTTTGAGGCGCCGAACGAGGCGATGGCCGCCCGCAGTGGTGCCAGCCTGCTGCTGATGTTCGCGAGCTTGGACCGCGCCGCGACCCACCCCGCCGAGCCGGAACTCAGGCGGGCGAGATTGCCCTCGACGGTCTGAAGCTGGTTCTCGAGCGCCTGCTCCCTCGCCTGGTCGGCCTGAATCTCGCTCTTGACCTTCAGCGTCGCGGTGGTCTGTCGCACGTCGAGGTAGGAGTTGGCGAATGCCTCGGCGCACGCCGCCGATCCTTTCGCGGACGGGGACGAGCAGGAAATCTGCAGGACCTGCGTGTTGGCCGGAACGGTGACCGTGACGCGCCTGAGCAGTTCTGTCGGCGAGAGCTTGCTGTCCAGCCTTCTGACGGCATGGTTGGACACCGAGGTCGACATGACGATCTGGGCCTCGTTGTCCATATTGACGACCGTCGTCGTCTTGCTGCCCAAGAGCCCCTGGCTGTTGGCGGCGTTGGTGGTGACGTACACCGAGGCCGTGGCGGTGTAGGCCTTGGGTCCCACGACCAGGTAAGCGGCCGCCGCCAGCACGCCGATGACGGTCCAGGCCAGGATCATCGCCCACTTGCGCCTGAGCACCGACAGGTAGTCGGAGAGCTCGTAAGGCTGCGAGCTGACTGAGTCCGTCATTCGGTGCGTACTCCTCGTGCTGGTCGTGCCGCGCCTCCGTAAAGGATTAACGGTTCCCCCGTCCGGACAAGTTCCCCCTGAACCGGCGGACCGGTCGCAGGCCAGTAGAAAGTGTAATGTCAGTACAGGGTATGAAACTCCGATTGAGGCAGTGACGGCCGCTCGTTGGCAGTGGGGCCAGAGCAGCGGGGCCAGATACGGGCAGGCCGTCGGCGGGCCCCGGGACACGCGGCCTGCCTCGGACTGGATGACGATGTCTCGGTTTGGCGATCTCCGTGACTACCTCACGATCCCCCAGGTCACCGGCGTGTGCCTGGCACCGGACGGAAGCTGGCTCGCGGCGACCGTGCAGGCGCTCGGCCCCGAGCCGAAGAAGTTCGTCACGAGCATCTGGCGCATCGATACCGGGCAGGCTCCTGCGGCGCGCCTGACGCGGTCGGCGGAGGGCGAGTCCGCACCGGCGTTCCTGCCCGATGGCTCGCTGCTCTTCGTCTCGAAGCGGCCAGGCCCAGGCGCCAAGACGGCCGGGGACGAGCAAGCTGCCAAGTCAGCCGTGTGGCTGCTGCCCGCGGGCGGCGAGGCGCGCAGGATCGCCGCGCCGCCAGGCGGCGTCAACTCGGTCACTGCGGCGAGGGATGCGCGGCGCTACCTGGCTGCCGCGCCGGCGTTTCCCGGAACGAGCGGACCCGACGACGACGACGCGCGCCGCAAGGCACGCTCCGACGCCGGAGTGAGCGCGATCCTGCACGAGACCGGGCCGGTCAGGCACTGGGATCATGACCTGGGACCAGACTGCGTGCGGTTGCTGGCCGGCGAGCCGGCGGCAGAGTCCGGCGACAGCGCGAGCGCGGCTGAGCCGCGCGACCTGACGCCCGATCCCGGCCGTGCACTCGACGAGCAGGCCTTCTGCCTGTCCCCGGACGGATCGGCCGCTGTCACCGGCTGGCTTGTGCCAGACAGGGCCGGCGGCACGCGGTCTGAGCTCGCGGTCATCGACCTGGCCACGTCCGAGCGGCGGACGCTGCTCGGCGCGGGCGGCACGGACTACTCCGATCCCGCGGTCTCGCCCGACGGCCGCAACGTCGTGGCGATCCGCTCCGAGCATGACAGCTACCCGCGGCCCGGAGACGTCACGCTGGTTTGCGTATCGCTCGAAGGCGGAGCCGGGGAACGGGAGCGCGACCTGCTGCCAGGCTTCGACCGGCGGCCGCTGTCCGCCGCGTGGGCCGCCGACTCGGCCACCGTCTTCTTCACCGCCGCCGACGCGGGCCGGCGCCCGGTGTTCGCCGTGCGGACCGGAACCGGGCAGGTCACCAGGGTCACGACGGACGACGCCGCCTACGAGAGCCTGTGCCCGGCGCCCGACGGCCGCGCGCTGTTCGCGCTGCGCGCGTCGATCTCCGAGCCGCCCGCCCCGGTCAGGATCGACCTGGCCGAGTCGCCGGGTGCGGGGCTGACCGCGAGCGCGCCGGTCCGGCTGCCGGGTCCCGGCGGGCCGGCGGACGTTCCCGGCCGGGTCGAGGAGGTGACGGCGGCCGCGGCCGACGGCGCCACGATCAGGGGGTGGCTGGTGCTGCCGGACGGCGCGTCGGCGCAGACCAGGGCGCCGCTGCTGCTGTGGGTGCACGGCGGGCCCGTGACGAGCTGGAACTCGTGGTCATGGCGCTGGAACCCATGGCTGATGGCCGCGCGCGGCTACGCCGTGCTGCTCCCCGACCCGGCGCTGTCGACCGGCTACGGCCAGGACTTCATCGCCAGGGGCCACGGCACCTGGGGTGACAAGCCGTACACCGATGTCCTGGCGATCACCGACACGGTGGTCGCGCGGCCGGACATCGACGCCGGCCGGACCGCGGTGATGGGCGGTTCGTTCGGCGGCTACATGGCCAACTGGACCGCCGGCCACACGACCAGGTTCCGCGCGATCGTCAGCCACGCCGGGGTCTGGGCGCTGGACCAGATGCTCGCGACCACCGACGACCCGCCGTTCTGGTGGCGCATGTTCGGCCGGCCCGACACTCAGCCAGAGCGATACCTGGCCTGCTCGCCGCACCTGCACGTGGCCAGCATCGAGACGCCGATCCTGATCATCCACGGTGACAGGGACTACCGGGTGCCGGTATGCGAGGCGCTGCGGATGTACGCGGAACTGTCCGGCCTGGGCAAGCAGGCCAGGTTCCTGTACTTCCCCGACGAGAACCACTGGATACTCAAGCCGGGCGACGTCGGGGTCTGGTACGAGACGATCTTCGCCTTCCTCGCGGAGCACGTGCTCGGCCAGGACTGGCGCCGCCCGGACCTGCTGTGAGCGCTGGTGACGGTGCCCGGACGGCGCGCGGACGGCGCGCGGACAGCACTCGGACAGCACTGCGGCCGGGGTCCGCGCGGACCCCGGCCGCAAGCGCGGGGGATGGGACGAGACGAGCCCGGGTCAGGCGGCCGGCCCGAACGCCAGCGCGAACTCCTGCGAGTCCTTGACCGTCTGCCCGTTCAGCAGGGCCAGGCGCTCGACCTTCAGCTGGTTCTCCGGCAGGAAGGTGCCCGCATCCACGGTCAGCACCAGAGGGTGGCTGAAGTTCGGGTCGGAGGCGTTCACCCACGGCGTGTAGGTCCGGCCATCGTGCACGATCGCGTCGGCCAGGTCGCCGACCCACATGGTGCGCGCCGACTCGCCGCAGTTCTGCAGCGTCACGTTCTGGTCGGCGACATTGCGCAGTGCGATGCCCGCGCACAGCGCCGACTGGTTGCCGAACGGGGACCAGTCCGATTCGAAGACCGGGTAGCCGGAGGGGTAATTCACGCAGACATAGGACGTGGCCGAGATGAGGCTCCCGCAGTAGTTGCCGAGAGTGCCGACCTTCGCGCCGGTGAAGTCCTCATTCGGGCGGCTATTGCTGGCGTGCCGCAGGTTGAGCCGCTTGCCCACCAGGCCGCCGATCCCGTTGTCCCCCTTGATGTACGCATTCTGGATCGTGTGCGGGCCGAGTTCCAGGCTGGACAGGTCGAAACACTGCGATCCGCAGGCCGGAGTGGCGTCGGGCGTGACCACGGCGACCGAGGCCTGGGCCGCCGCCGACCCGAGCGTGAGCACGGCCGCTGCCGCGCTGAGCGTGGTGATGATCTTGCGCATGAACTCTCCTTGGTTGCCGGCCAGGCTGCCTCTGGCGGTCCAGGGCAGTGGCGTGTACGCGTTGTTGTGCGCTTTCTCCAGGCGCGCCGTTCGGTTATCTGAGAATGGCTGTTTCTGGTACACGAGCGGCGGTAATTAGACGCTCGCGCGCCGTGGCATCCAAAACATCGGATAACCTCAGGCGGCGCCTGAATGCGTTACGTATACCAAGACGCCATCGCTTCATAAGCGGTTTACAAGAATTGCCGGACAATTCAAAAAGAAAGATACGCATGACTAATGAAGCGTCCGGGCAGTATGGTGCTAATTGCGCCAGCCGCCACTCCGACCTGCATTGTCGCGAGATTGCGACGGCATTCTTTCTTGCTATTGGCCGGATCGCTCCCTGTCGGCCCGCGGTCGCCATCTGAAGTGGTTGCGCCAGGTATCTGGCCGACTGCGGACCGTCACGCCGCCGTGACGTCACGCCGTCCCGCGGGCATCCGACGAGGTCCGGCCCCGCACACTCGCGCCGCGCCGTGCCTGTGTCACGCTGGGTGCCATGACCCGTGCCGAGCTGGACAAGCGGCCCGCCGACGTGGCCGCGATGTTCGACGCCGTCGCCGAGCGCTACGACCTGCTCAACGACGTGCTGTCGTTCGGCCAGGACCGGCGCTGGCGGGCGCGCGTCGCGCGCGTGGTCGGGGCGGGTCCCGGCGACACGGTGCTGGACGTCGCCGCGGGGACCGCGACCTCCGCGCGCGCGTTCACCGGGTCGGGCGCCCGGTGCGTGGCCTGCGACTTCTCCCAGGGCATGCTGCGCGTCGGCGCGACCAGGCAGGCCGGGCTGGTCAGCTTCGCGGCCGGCGACGCGATGGCGCTCCCGTTCGCGGACGAGGCGTTCGACGTGGTGACGATCTCGTTCGGGCTGCGCAACGTGGCCGACCCCGACGCCGCGCTCGCCGAGATGCTGCGCGTCACCCGGCCCGGCGGCAGGCTGGTGATCTGCGAGTTCAGCCACCTGCCCGCCCCCCCGCTGGACGCCTTGTACCAGCGCTACCTGGCGACGGCGCTGCCGCGGGTGGCGCGCAGGCTGTCACCCAACGCGCCGGCCTACTCCTACCTGGCCGAGTCGATCAGCGGTTGGCCGGCCCAGGAGGAACTCGCCGGGCGGCTCCGCGCCGCCGGGTGGTCGGCCGTGCGGTGGCGCAACCTCACCCTCGGCGTCGTCGCCGTGCACGTGGGCAGGCGCCCCCGCTGAGCCCGGCGGAGCCCCGGCGGAGCTCCGGGCGGGCCGGGGAGCACGGCCTCGGGGGTGGCTCCTGCGATCAGCGGCTACGGGCTAGACTGTCGGAATCTGTACTTGTGAAGGTGTTCACAAGATTGGCGGACGGGTCAGTGAGCGAGCAGTACCCCCCGGCGACCCCGGCTAGCCACACGGACCAGGCCGACCGCCGGAACGCCGGCACCGAGCGCGGACCGGGTTCGCGCGGCGAGAACCCCGGCGGTCAGCGAGCGCGCCGCACCGGGGCGGTCGCCACGTCCTGTGACACGGCGGACGTCATCGTCGTCGGCGCCGGGCCCAGCGGGTCGGCCGCCGCCTACCACCTGGCCACGGCCGGGCTCGACGTGCTGCTGCTTGAGAAGACCAGCTTCCCGCGGGAGAAGGTCTGCGGCGACGGGCTGACCCCGCGCGCGGTCAAGGCGCTCACGTCGATGGGCATCTCCGTCGGCGAGGACGACGGCTGGCTGATTAACAAGGGCCTGCGCATCATCGGCGGCGGCGGGCGGATCGAGCTCGGCTGGCCGGACCTGTCCTCCTACCCCGGCTACGGCACGGTCAGGACCAGGTCCGACTTCGACGAGATGCTCGCCAGGCACGCGCAGAAGGCGGGCGTCAGGCTGCTCGAGAACATCACGGTCACCGGCCCGGTGCTCGACGAGCGGACCGGCCGGGTCACCGGAGTGACCGCGCGCGAGGCGGCACCGCCGGCGGAAGGCGCCGGGCGGGCGTCGAAGAAGCCAGAGGGGGCGCAACGAACCTTCGGTGCCCGTGTCGTCCTCGCGGCCGACGGTAACTCCTCGCGGCTGTCGGTATCGATGGGCCTGCATAAGCGGACCGACCGGCCGCTCGGCGTCGCGGTCAGGACGTACTACACCAGCCCCAGGCACGACGACGACTACCTCGAGGCGTGGCTCGACCTGTGGGACGGCCAGCAGCTACTGCCCGGCTACGGCTGGATATTCGGGATGGGCGACGGGACAAGCAACGTCGGTCTCGGCCTGCTGAACACCTCCGACGCGTTCGGCAACATCGACTACCGGGCGCTGCTGCAGCGCTGGCTCGGCGCGATGCCAGCGGAGTGGGGCCTGGTCGAGGAGAACAGGACCCAGCCGGTGCGCGGCGCCGCACTGCCGATGGGCTTCAACCGGACACCGCACTACACCCGCGGCCTGATCCTGGTCGGCGACGCGGGCGGAATGGTGAACCCGTTCAACGGCGAGGGCATCGCGTACGCGATGGAGTCCGGCGAGCTCGCCGCGCGCTCGGTCGTCCAGGCGCTGGCCAGGCCGACGGCGGCCGGGACCGAGCGCGTGCTCCAGTCTTACCCGGCCGCGCTGAAGGATGCCTACGGCGGCTACTACACTCTCGGCCGGACGTTCGTGAAGGCAATAGGCCACCCGTCGTTCATGAAGTTCGCCACCCGGCACGGGATCAAGCGCCCGGCGGTGATGCGGATGACGATGAAGCTGCTGGGTAACCTGACCGAACCGCGCGGCGGCGATGCCGTCGACCGCGTCATCAACGCACTGTCTAAGATGTCGCCCGCGGCATAGCACTTGGCGGCCGCCGCCCGCGGCGCGGCGCGGCAGCGCGGCGCGAGACATGCGACAGCCAGATACGCAAGACCGTCCGGCCAGGTGGCCAGGCGGCAGGACAAGGGGGTGGAGGAGCCGATGAGCTACTACGTGCCGATAGTGGTGCTCGGTGCCCTGTCCGCCGTCTTCGCCCTGTTCTCGCTGATGATGGGATCGGTCGCCGGCCCCAAGCGGTGGAACCGGGCCAAGCTCGAGGCCTACGAGTGCGGCATCGAGCCGACCCGCCAGCCGGCCGGGATCAGGTTCCCGGTGAAGTACTACCTCACGGCGATGCTGTTCATCGTCTTCGACATCGAGATCATCTTCCTGTACCCGTGGGCGGTCGCGTTCGACCGTCTCGGGCTGTTCGGCCTGGTCGAGATGGTCACCTTCGTCGCAACCGTGCTTGTCGCGTACGTCTACGTATGGCGGCGCGGCGGTCTGGAGTGGGATTAGCCATGGGTCTTGAGGAGAAGCTGCCGAGCGGCATACTGCTGACCTCGGTCGAGAAGCTGGCCGGCTACGCGCGTAAGTCCTCGGTCTGGCCGGCCACCTTCGGGCTGGCGTGCTGCGCCATCGAGCTGATGTCGACCGGCGGCCCTCGGCACGACCTGGCCAGGTTCGGCATGGAGCGCGCGTCGAACACCCCGCGCCAGGCCGACCTGATGATCGTGGCCGGCCGGGTGAGCCAGAAGATGGCCCCGGTGCTGCGCCAGATCTACGACCAGATGGCCGAGCCCAAGTGGGTCATCTCCATGGGCGTGTGCGCGTCGAGCGGCGGGATGTTCAACAACTACGCGATCGTGCAGGGCGTCGACCATATCGTGCCGGTCGATATCTACCTGCCCGGCTGCCCGCCGCGGCCGGAGATGCTGATCGACGCGATCGTCAAGCTGCACGACAAGATCCAGAACATGAAGCTCGGCGCCAACCGGGAGAAGCAGATCACCGAGCTCGAGCAGGCCAGGCTGCGCAGGCTGCCGCTGCTGCCGTCCCTCCGGGCGTCCGCCGGACGGGCGGAGGCGGAGCAGTGACCGGGCCCGCCAACTCGAAGCCGGGCGACGCGGGCGACGCGAAGCCGGGCGACGCGAAGCCGGGAACGCAGGGCGCCGGCGCCGACGCGGCCGAGGTCGCCGGCCGTGAGCGGCTGGGCGAGCAGGTTGTCCGCACGGGCGCGTTCGGCACCGACACGACGGGCGACACGTCGGGCTACGGCGGGCTCAAGGTCAGGCGGCCGCCGCCGCTGGCCAGCGAGCGGCCGTACGGCTCGTACTTCGACGAGGTCGCCGACGCGCTCGGCGGCGCGCTCGAGGCGGACGGGCTGAGTTTCGGCGACGCCGTGGAACGGGTGGTGGCCGCCCACGGCGAGCTGACGATGTACGTCCGGCGCGAGCGCCTCGTCGAGGTCGCCAGGAGGCTGCGCGACGACCCCGCGCTGGCGTTCGAGATGTGCCTGGGAGTCTCGGGCACGCACTACCCATCGGAAGCGGGCAGCGAACTGCACGCGGTCTATCACCTGCTCTCGATCTCCAGGAACCGGCGGCTTCGGCTGGAGGTCACGGCGCCCGACGCCGACCCGCACGTTCCTTCCCTCGTCGAGGTGTATCCCACCAACGACTGGCACGAGCGGGAGACCTGGGACTTCTTCGGCCTCATCTTCGACGGTCACCCGGCGCTGACCAGAATCGAGATGCCGGACGACTGGAAGGGCCACCCGCAGCGCAAGGACTATCCGCTCGGCGGGATCGGTGTCGAGTACCGCGGCGCCACCATCCCGCCGCCCGACGAGCGGAGGTCGTACGCGTGAGCACGCAAACCGGCGATCCGGGCGCTCCTCCCCGGCCCGGCACGGCGGGGGGTTCCGGGGGGTCGCCCCCCCGGGCCGATACAGCAGCCGAGGGGCGGGTCTACAGCGTCGGCGGGCAGGACTGGGACGAGATCGTCGCGGCGGCCGACGAGGCCAGCGACAGCGGGCGGGACGAGCGCCTGATCGTCAACATGGGCCCGCAGCATCCGTCGACACACGGCGTGCTCAGGCTCATCCTCACCCTCGACGGGGAGACCGTCACCGAACTGCGGCCGGTGATCGGCTACCTGCACACCGGCATCGAGAAGAGCATGGAGTTCCGCACCTGGACGCAGGGGGTCACGTTCTGCACCAGGATGGACTACCTGTCGCCGCTGTTCAACGAGACCGCGTACTGCCTGGCTACCGAGAGGCTGCTCGGGATCACCGATCAGGTTCCCGAGCGGGCCACCGTCCTGCGCGTGCTGATGATGGAGCTCAACCGGATCGCCTCGCACCTGACCGCGGTCGGGACCTTCGGCCTGGAAGTCGGCGCCACGACGGTGTTCCTGTACGGCATGCGCGAGCGCGAGAAGGTGCTCGACCTGCTCGAGCTCATCACCGGGCTCCGGATGAACCACGCCTACATCAGGCCGGGCGGCGTCTTGGCGGACCTGCCGTCGGGTGCGCTGGAAAAGCTCAGGGAGTTCCTCGGCGTCATGCCGGGCCTGGTCGGCGAGATCCGCGCGCTGTTCGACGTCAACCCGGTCTACATGCGCCGTACCAGGGATGTCGCGTTCCTCGACCTGACCGGCTGCATGGCGCTCGGCGTCACCGGACCGATCCTGCGCGCCACCGGGCTGCCGTGGGACCTGCGCAAGAGCCAGCCGTACTGCGGTTACGAGACGTACGACTTCGACGTGCCCACGCAGGAGGGCTGCGACGCCTACGGCCGGTACCTGGTGCGGATGGACGAGATCGACCAGTCGCTGCGGATCATCGAGCAGTGCGTCGACCGGCTGGCCGCGCCGCGGCCCGCGGACGACCCGGTCATGGTCGGGAACGCGAAGATCGGCTGGCCGGCCCAGCTCGCGGTGGGGCCCGACGGCCTGGGCAACTCGGCCGACCACATCGCGCACATCATGAGCCAGTCGATGGAGGCGCTGATCCACCACTTCAAGCTGGTCACCGAGGGCTTCAGGGTTCCCGCCGGCCAGGTGTACGCGGCCGTCGAGTCACCGCGCGGCGAGCTCGGCTGCCACGCCGTCAGCGACGGCGGCACCCGGCCGTACCGCGTGCACTTCCGCGACCCCTCGTTCACCAACCTGCAGTCGGTGTCGGTGATGTGCGAGGGCGGCATGGTGGCCGACGTGATCGCGGCCGTGGCCAGCATCGACCCGGTGATGGGGGGAGTGGACAGGTAATGGCCTTCACCGACCAGGAGCGCGCCGAGCTGGCCGAGCGGGCCGCGGAGATCATCGCCAGGTACCCGAAGTCGCGGTCGGCGCTGCTCCCGCTGCTGCACCTGGTCCAGGCGGCGGAGGGTTTCGTCTCCGGCGACGGGATCGCGTTCTGCGCCGGGCAGCTCGGCCTGTCGGAGGCCGAGGTCACCGCGGTGGTGTCGTTCTACACGATGTACAAGCGGCGGCCGGTCGGCGAGTACCACGTCGGGGTCTGCACCAACACTCTGTGCGCGATCATGGGCGGCGACGTCATCCACGCCGAGCTGCGCAGGCACCTGGGCATCGAGGGCGACGAGCCCACCGCCGACGGCAAGGTCAGCGTGGAGCGGGTGGAGTGCAACGCGGCCTGCGACTACGCCCCCGTCGTGATGGTGAACTGGGAGTTCTTCGACAACCAGACGCCCGAGTCGGCGCGGGAGCTCGTCGACGGCCTGCGCGCGGGCGCGGACATCGCCCCGGACCGGGGCGCCGGCCGGCTGGTCACCTGGCGCGAGGCGGCCACCATCCTGGCCGGATACCCCGACGACCAGGCCACGACCGGGCACACCGCCGGCCAGCCGACCCTGGCCGGGCTGCGGATCGCGCGGGAGAACGGCTGGACTCCCGAGTCAGGGGGCGGCGCGGACTCCGCCCCGTCCGCAGCCAGCAGGGAGCGGCCGTGACACCCGTGCCATCGAACCCGTCGGGTTCGAACACCGTACTTACCCCGGAGCTCACCGCGCGCTGGGACGAGCCTGACTCGTTCACCCTGGCCGGGTACCGCCGGGCCGGCGGCTACCGGGCGCTGCCCAAGGCCCTGACGACGCCGCCGGACGAGGTCATCGCGATCGTGAAGCAGTCCGGACTGCGCGGCCGCGGCGGCGCGGGCTTCCCCACCGGCGTGAAGTGGGGCTTCATCCCGCAGGGCGACGGCAAGCCGCACTACCTCGTCGTCAACGCCGACGAGTCGGAGCCCGGCACCTGCAAGGACATCCCGATCATGCTGGCGACGCCGCACTCGCTGGTGGAGGGCGCGATCATCGCGGCCTACGCGATCCGGGCGCGCCGGGCGTTCATCTACGTGCGGGGCGAGGTGCTGCACGTGGTCAGGCGCGTGCACCACGCGGTCGCGGAGGCCTACCAGGCCGGGTACCTGGGCGAAAACATCCTGGGATCTGGTTTCAGCCTTGACGTCACCGTTCACGCCGGGGCGGGCGCCTACGAGTGCGGCGAAGAAACCGCGCTGCTCGACTCGCTCGAGGGGTTCCGCGGCCAGCCCAGGCTCAAGCCGCCGTTCCCGGCGATCGAGGGCCTGTACGCCTGCCCGACCGTGGTCAACAACGTCGAGTCGATCGCGAGCGTCCCCTATATCGTCGCCCGCGGCGCGGGCGCCTTCGCCGCGCTCGGCACGGAGAAGTCCAAGGGGTTCGGCATCTTCTCGCTGTCCGGGCACGTCACGACGCCCGGCCAGTACGAGGCGCCGCTCGGCGTGACGCTGCGCGAACTGCTGTCGCTGGCCGGCGGGGTGCGGGCCGGCCACCGGCTGAAGTTCTGGACGCCGGGCGGGTCGTCGACGCCGATCTTCACCCACGAGCACCTCGACGTGTCGCTGGACTTCGAGTCCGTCGGCGCCGCCGGGTCCATGCTCGGAACCCGCGCGCTGCAGATCTTCGACGAGACGACCTGCGTGGTCCGCGCCACCCTGCGCTGGATGGAGTTCTACCAGCACGAGTCGTGCGGCAAGTGCACGCCGTGCCGCGAGGGTACCTACTGGATCGTCCAGGTCCTCGACTCGCTGGAACGCGGCGAGGGCAGCGACGCCGACCTGGACAAGCTGCTCGACATCTGCGACAACATACTCGGCCGGGCGTTCTGCCCGTTCGGCGACGGCGCCATCAGCCCGGTGGTCTCGTCGATCAAGCACTTCAGGGACGAGTACCTCGAGCACTCCAAGCACGGAGGCTGCCCGTTCGACCCCGCCGCCTCGACCCTGTTTGCTGGAAGGTCATGACCGCGATGACTGAGGTAGCCAGGCCCGCCGACGGCGTGCACGTGACGATCGACGGATTCGAGATCACCGTCCCGAAGGGAACGCTGATCATCAGGGCCGCCGAGCAGCTCGGCATCGAGATCCCGCGGTTCTGCGACCACCCGCTGCTCGCCCCGGTCGGAGCCTGCCGGCAGTGCCTGGTGCAGGTCGAGGGCCAGCCCAAGCCGCCGGCCTCGTGCACCACCGTCTGCACGGACGGCATGGTCGTGCGCACCCAGCTCACCTCCCCGGTCGCCGAGAAGGCGCAGCGCGGCGTGATGGAGATGCTGCTGGTGAACCACCCGCTTGACTGCCCGATGTGCGACAAGGGCGGCGAGTGCCCGTTGCAGAACCAGGCCATGACGGCGGGGGCGGGCGAGACCAGGTTCGGCGGCCAGAAGCGGACGTTCGCCAAGCCGGTCGCGCTGTCCGCGCAGGTGCTGCTAGACCGGGAACGTTGCGTGCAGTGCGCCAGGTGCACCAGGTTCGCCGACCAGATCGCCGGCGACCCGCTGATCGACCTGATCGAGCGCGGCCCGCAAGAGCAGGTCGGGGTCGCCGACGGCGTGCCGTTCGACTCCTACTTCTCCGGCAACACCGTGCAGATCTGCCCGGTCGGCGCGCTGACCGGGGCGTCCTACCGGTTCCGGGCCCGCCCCTACGACCTGGTGTCGACTCCGAGCATCTGCGAGCACTGCGCGTCGGGTTGCCGGCAGCGGACCGACCACCGCCGCGGCGCGGTCACCCGCCGGCTGGCGGGCAGCGCGCCCGAGGTGAACGAGGAGTGGAACTGTGACAAGGGCCGCTGGGCATTTACTTACGCAACGATGCCTGACCGGCTGGCCACGCCGCTGGTCAGGGACGAGGCCGGGGAACTGAAGCCCGCGTCGTGGCCGGAGGCGCTCGATGTGGCCGCCCGCGGCCTGGCGGCCGCGCGCGGCCGGGCCGGGGTGCTGACCGGCGGCAGGCTCACACTCGAAGACGCCTACGCGTACGCCAAGTTCGCCCGGCTCGCGCTGGCCACCAACGACATCGACATGCGGGCCAGGCCGCACAGCGCGGAGGAGACCGACTTCCTGGCCGCCGCTGTCGCGGGCACCGGCACCGGCGTCACCTACGCGGACCTGCAGCGGGCGCCGGCGGTGCTGCTGGCCGGGTTCGAGCCGCAGGATGAGTCGCCGATCGTGTTCCTGCGGCTGCGCAAGGCGGTCAGGTCGGGCCGCACCGCGGTGTACTCGGTGGCGGCCCTGGCCAGCCCCGGCCTGGAGCGGATGGCGGGCAGTTTGCTGCCGACCCTGCCCGGTGGCGAGGCCGACGCGCTCGCCCGGCTGGCCAGGCAGGCCGCGAACGATCATGACCGGTCAGGCTTCGCGGCCGCGGCCGAGGCGCTTCGTCAGCCAGGAGCGGTGATCCTGGCCGGGGAGCGGCTCGCCGAGGTGCCGGGAGCGCTGCCGGCCGCTGCCGTGCTCGCCGGGGTGACCGGCGCGAAGCTGGCCTGGATCCCGCGGCGGGCCGGCGAGCGGGGCGCCATCGAGGCCGGCGCGCTGCCCGTGCTGCTGCCCGGCGGGCGCCCGGTCACCGACGCCGTGGCCAGGTCCGAGGTCGCCGGGGCATGGGGTACCGGCACGCTACCCGCCGCGCCCGGCAGGGACACCGGCCAGATACTCGACGCCGTGTCGGCGGGGCAGATCAAGGCGCTCGTCGTCGGCGGGGTCGACCCGGCCGACCTGCCCGACCCGCGGGCCGCGCTGGCGGCGATCGAGCGGGCGTGGTTCGTCGTCAGCCTGGAACTGCGGGCGAGTCCGGTTACCGATCGTGCCGACGTGGTTTTCCCGGTCGCGGCGGTCGCCGAGAAGCCGGGCACGTTCGTGAACTGGGAGGGCAGGCCGGGCGAGTTCGGCGGCGCGCTGGCGGTTCCCGCCGTTCGCGGCGACCTGCAGGTGCTCGGCGCGGTCGCCGACGCGATGGACGTCCACCTGGGCCTGCCCGACGCCGCGGCGGCGCGGCGCGAACTCGCCGCGCTCGGCGCGGCGCCCGGCCGGCGGCCGGGCCAGGACGCGGGAGGCACGGGGCCGGCCGGCCGGCATCGCGGCGGCACCGTCCCGGGTCCCGCCGAGGCGTTGCTCGCGACCTGGCATAATCTGCTCGACGCCGGCCGGATGCAAGACGGCGAGCCGAACCTCGCCGGGACCGCGCGCGCGGCGGTGGCGAAGATGTCGGCGGCGACCGCGGCCGAGGCCGGCGTGGCCGGAGGCGCGAAGGTGAGCGTGGCGACCAGCTTCGGCGCGATCCGCGTGCCGGTCGAGATCACGGACATGCCGGACCGGGTGGTGTGGCTGCCGACGAACTCCGCGGGCTGCTCGGTCAGGCGCGACCTCGGCGCCGGCCACGGCAGCCTCGTGACGGTGAGGAGCGCCGAATGACTGCCCGGCTCGACCTGGCCTGGCTGGCCAGCGGAAACGCGTCGACCCCCGTGGTCAGCAGCACGGCGCTGATCGACCACGACCCGTGGTGGCTGACCGCGATCAAGGTGCTGGCGGTCTTCGCGTTCCTCATGCTCACGACGCTGATGATGATCTGGGCTGAGCGCCGGGTGATCGGCCGGATGCAACAGCGTCCCGGGCCCAACCGGGCAGGCAAGTTCGGCCTGCTCCAGTCCCTGATGGACGGCATCAAGCTGCCGCTGAAGGAGGACATCATCCCGCGCGGCGTCGACAAGGTCCTGTTCGTGCTGGCGCCGGCGATCGCGGCGATTCCCGCGTTCATCAGCTTCGCGATCATCCCGGTCGGCCCGGTGGTGTCGATCTTCGGGCACCACACCCCGCTGCAGCTCGCCGACCTCCCCGTCGCCGTGCTCCTCGTGCTCGCGATGAGCTCGATGGGCGTCTACGGGATCGTGCTCGCGGGCTGGGCGTCGGTCTCGCCGTACTCGCTGCTCGGCGGGCTGCGGTCGTCGGCGCAGGTGATCAGCTACGAGATCGCGATGGGGATCTCGTTCGTGCCGGTCTTCCTGTACGCCGGGTCGCTGTCCACCTCCCAGATCGTCGCGGCCCAGGCGCACGGGGCGCCATGGCACCTGTTCGGCGTGACGCTGCACTACCCGTCGTGGTTCGCGGTGCTGCTGCTGCCGTCGTTCGTGATCTACGCGATCACCATGGTCGGCGAGACCAACCGGCTGCCGTTCGACCTGCCCGAGGGCGAGGGCGAACTGGTGGGCGGCTTCCACACCGAGTACTCGTCGCTGAAGTTCGCGCTGTTCTACCTGGCCGAGTACGTGAACATGCTCACCGTGTCGGCGCTGGCCGCCACGCTGTTCCTCGGCGGCTGGCACGCGGTCTGGCCGATCTCGGTCTGGTCCGGCGCCAACAGCGGCTGGTGGCCGGCGCTATGGTTCCTCGGCAAGATGGTCGGGTTCCTCTTCCTGTTCATCTGGCTGCGCGGGTCGCTGCCGCGGATCAGGTACGACCAGCTCATGGCGCTCGGCTGGAAGATCCTCATCCCGGCCGCGCTGGCCTGGACGCTGCTGATCGCCACCTTGCGGGTCTGGCGCCGCCAGGGCGGCAGCACCGGGGTCTACGTGGTCGGCGGCGGGATCGTGCTCGTCCTGCTCGCGCTGGCCTTCGCCTGGGACTTCGCCGCCGAGCGGGCCGCCGAGCGGCGCGCGGCGATGGAGGACGAGGCGGCCGAGACCGACGCGGGCGCGTTCCCGGTGCCGCCGATGGACCTCCCGCACTACCACGGCCTGTCGCCCGGCCTGACCGGGCTGGAAGACAGCGCGGAGCCGGATGCCGGCGTGAAGGAGGTCACCGGTGCTTGACTTCCTCAACCCGGTCAAGGGATTCGCCGTCACCTTCCGGCAGATGTTCCGCAAGGTGGACACCGTCGAGTACCCGGAGCGCAGGCGGCCGACCGCTCCGCGGTTCCACGGCCGGCACCAGCTCAACCGGTGGCCGGACGGCCTGGAGAAGTGCATCGGGTGCGAGCTGTGCGCCTGGGCCTGCCCGGCCGACGCGATCTACGTCGAGGGCGCCAGCAACACCGACGCCGAGCGGTACTCGCCGGGCGAGCGGTACGGCGTCGTGTACCAGATCAACTACCTGCGCTGCATCCTGTGCGGCCTGTGCGTCGAGGCGTGCCCGACCCGGGCGCTGACGATGACAAACGACTACGAGCTTGCCGACGACGACCGGGAGAGCCTGATCTGGACCAAGGAGCAGCTTGTCGCGCCGCTCCAACCGGGCATGGAGGCGCCGCCGCACCCGATGCGGCTCGGCGACTCCGAGGTGGACTACTACCGCCTGGGGCCGTCGTTCGCCGCCGCCCAGCCCGCCGACCTGCTGAGCATGCTCGCCCGGAGCCGCGGCAGCGGCGAGGCCGATGATGCGGGCGGGGCCGATGATGCCGGGCCGGGCAGCACGGGCGAGGGCGGTGCGCCGGCATGACTCACCCGGTCGTCCTGGCGGGAAGCGCGGCCAGCAACACCGAGGTCACCGCGTTCTGGGTGCTCGCGGTCGTCGCCGTCGGCGCGGCGCTCGGCATGATCATGATCCGGCGGGCCGTGCACTGCGCGGTCCTGCTCGCGGTCGTGATGCTGGTCCTGGCCCTGATGTACGCCATGCAGGGAGCGCCGTTCCTGGCCTTCGTGCAGGTGATCGTCTACACCGGCGCGGTGCTGATGCTGTTCCTCTTCGTGATGATGATCGTCGGCATTACCGCCGCCGACTCGATCGTGGAGACGATCAGGGGGCAGCGGCTCTTCGCCGGCCTGGCCGGAATCGCCCTGCTGGTGTTGTTGATCCTGGTCGTCGGGCACGCGACGATCGGCGCGGTCGCGCCCTCGGGGGCCCGTAACAGCTCGCAGAACGTGCCGGGCCTGGCCAGGCTGGTCTTCACGACCTACGTGTTCCCGTTCGAGGTCACCAGCGCCCTGCTGATCACGGCGGCGCTCGGCGCGATGGTGCTGGCGCACCGGGAGCGGACCAGCCCGCGGCCGACGCAGCGGATGCTGTCCCTGCGGCGGGTGGCCAGCGGCCGGCCGACCCCGCTGCCCGGACCCGGCACCTACGCGCGGCACAACGCCGTGGACATGCCCGCCCTGCTGCCCGACGGGACGCAGTCGCGGCTCTCGGTCAGCGAGGTGCTCGCCGCCCAGGCGGCCGAGACCCGGGTCGAGGTCCAGTCCGGCCGGGACCTCGACTCCGCGAACCCGGCGCCGGCTCCCGCCGACGAGCAGGAGGATGAGCAGTGATCAGCCCGGCCAACTACGTCGCGCTGGCGGCGATCCTTTTCGTCATCGGCGCCGTCGGCGTGCTCGTCCGCAGGAACGCGCTCGTCGTGTTCATGTGCGTCGAGCTGATGCTCAACGCCGTCAACCTGGCCTTCATCGCCTTCGCCAGGCTGCAGGGCAACCTGACCGGCCAGGTGATCGCGTTCTTCGTGATGGTCGTGGCGGCGGCCGAGGTCGTGGTCGGCCTCGCGATCCTGACCTCGATCTTCCGCAGCCGCAGGTCGGCGTCGGTGGACGACGCCAACTTGCTGAAGTACTGAGCAGGAGGAACGACCGTGTCAACGACCGCCGCGGCCCTGACCGCGCTGCCCGCCACCGGGGTGCAGCGCCTGGCCTGGCTGCTGCTCGCGTTCCCCACGGCCGGGGCGGTTGTCCTGCTGGTCGGCGGCAAGCGCACGAACGCCTGGGGCCACCTGGTCGGCTGCGCGATGCCGCTGGCGGCCTTCTGCTACGGCGCGGTCGCGTTCGCCGCCATGCTCGGCTACCCGGCCAGCCAGCGCAGCAGGCAGGTGCAGGCCTACACCTGGATCCCGGCGATCGGCCGGTTCCACGCCAACATCGGCCTGCTGCTCGACCCGCTGTCAATCTGCTTCGTGCTGCTGATCACCGGCGTGGGGTCGCTCATCCTCGTCTTCGCGGTCGGCTACATGGCGACCGACCCGGAGCGGCGCAGGTTCTTCGGCTACATGAACCTGTTCATCACCGCGATGCTGCTGCTGGTGCTGGCGGACAACTACGTGGCGCTGTACGCGGGCTGGGAGGGCGTGGGCCTGGCCTCCTACCTGCTGATCGGGTTCTGGCAGTTCAAGCCGGCCGCCGCCGTCGCGGCCAAGAAGGCGTTCGTCGCCAACCGGGTCGGTGACGTCGGCCTGTCGCTGGGCATCATGCTGATGTTCTTCACGTTCGGCTCGGTCAGCTTCTCCGGCGTGTTCGGCGCCGTCGGCCACGCCAGCGCCGGCACGGTCACCGCGATCGGCCTGCTGCTGCTGCTCGGCGCGTGCGGCAAGTCCGCGCAGTTGCCGCTGCAGTCCTGGCTGCTGGACGCGATGGAAGGTCCCACCCCGGTGTCCGCGCTGATCCACGCGGCGACGATGGTTACCGCCGGCGTCTACCTGATCGTCAGGTCGGCGCCGATCTTCAACCTGTCCTCCGACGCCAGGCTGCTGGTCACGATCGTCGGCGCGGCGACGCTGCTGTTCGGCGCGATCATCGGGTGCGCCAAGGACGACATCAAGAAGGCCCTGGCCGGGTCGACGATGAGCCAGATCGGCTACATGATGCTCGCCGCCGGACTCGGCCCGGTCGGCTACGCGCTGGCGATCGCGCACCTGCTCTCGCACGGCTTCTTCAAGGCCGGGCTCTTCCTCGGCGCGGGCTCGGTCAAGCACGCCATGAACGACGAGGTCGACATGCGCAGGTTCGGCGGGCTCGGGGCCGTCATGAAGATCACCTTCGTGACGTTCACCTTCGGCTACCTGGCGATCATCGGCATCCCGCCGTTCTCCGGGTTCTTCACCAAGGACCCGATCATCGATGCCGCCTACTCCAAGGGCGGCACCTCCGGCGCGATCCTGGGCACCGCCGCGCTCCTCGGGGCGGGCATCACCGCGTTCTACATGACCAGGGTGATGCTCATGACCTTCGGCGGGAAGCGGCGCTGGGATGATGCCGCGGGGGGCGCCGACGGGTCGTCCCCGTGGGACGCGCCGCACCCGCACGAGGCGCCGCCGGTGATGACCTCGCCGATGGTGATCCTGGCGGTCGGCTCGCTGTGCGCCGGCGGCTTCCTGATGATCTCCAGCCGGCTGATCGACTTCCTGGCCCCGGTCGTCGGCACCGCCGCGCGCTCGCCCGGTTTCTTCACCCCGGTCAGCGACATCTCGCTGGCGGTGGTGGTGGCGGGCGCGGCACTCGGGTGGCTCATGTACGGGCGCAGGGAGGTGCCGGTCACCGCGCCGCGCGGCAGCCTGGTCACGGTCGCGGCGCGCAAGGACCTGTACGGCGACGCGCTGAACGAGTCGGTGCTGATGCGCCCTGGCCAGTGGCTCGCCAGGCTGTCGGTGTACTTCGACAACCGCGGCGTCGACGGGATCGTCAACACCGCCGCCGCCGCCATGGGCGGGTGGTCGGGGCGGATGCGCAAGGTCCAGACCGGCTTCGTCCGCTCGTACGCCCTGTCCATGCTCGTCGGCGCCCTGCTGCTCGTCGGCGCCCTGCTGCTGGTCCGGCTCTAGCTGCGATGAGGCGCTGATCCTTCATGAGCAACTTCCCCTGGCTGACCGTCGCCGGAGCGATCCCGCTGGCCGGCACGCTGGCCGTCTGCCTGACCCCCGGCCGGTCCGCCCCGGGCAGCGAAACCGAGCGCAGCGCCCGTGACCTGCTGGTCAAGCGGATCGCGCTGGTCGTCACGCTGGTCACGCTCGGCGTCACGGTCGCGATGGCGGTGGCGTTCAAGGTCGGCGGGCCGCGGTTCCAGTTCACCCAGACCTACCAGTGGATACCGCAGTTCGGCGTGCACTACGCGGTCGGCGCGGACGGCATCGCGCTCGTGCTGATCCTGATGACGACCGTGCTGATGCCGGTCGTGGTCCTCGCGTCCTGGAACGACGCGGAGGGACTCGGGGACCCGGCGCAGGAGGCGCCGCCGAAGCGTAATGGCGGAGCCGCGCCGAGAAAGCACAGCGTCAAGACCTACTTCGCGCTGCTGCTCGTGCTCGAGACCATGGTGATCGGGGTCTTCGCCGCCACCGACGTGTTCCTGTTCTACGTGTTCTTCGAGGCCATGCTGGTCCCGATGTACTTCATGATCGGCAGCTACGGCGTGGGCCAGCGGCAGTACGCGGCGGTCAAGTTCCTGCTCTACAGCCTGCTCGGCGGGCTGCTCATGCTGGTCGCGCTGATCGCCCTGTACGTCTACTCGACCCAGAGCGCGGCGCTGGGATTCCATGGCTCGTTCCTGTTCACCGACCTGGCCAAGGTGGCGCTGAGCCCGACCGCGCAGAAGTGGGTTTTCCTCGGCTTCTTCGTCGCGTTCGCGATCAAGGCGCCGCTGTGGCCGTTCCACACCTGGCTGCCCGACGCCGCGACGGCCGCCCAGCCCGGCGCCGCCGTGCTGCTGGTCGGCGTGCTCGACAAGGTCGGAACGTTCGGCATGATCAGGTACTGCCTGGACCTGTTCCCTTCCGCCGCGCACTACTTCACGCCGCTGGTCATCGCGCTGGCGGTGATCGGGATCCTGTACGCCGCGATCGTGGCGATCGGCCAGGCCGACCTGAAGCGGCTGATCGCCTACACGTCGGTGTCCCACTTCGGCCTGATCACGCTGGGGATCTTCGCGATGACCAGCCAGGGCCAGGTCGGCGCCACCCTGTACATGGTCAACCACGGCTTCGCCACCGGCGCGCTGTTCCTCATCGTCGGGTTCATGATCGCCAGGCGCCGGTCACAGCAGATCGCCGACTACGGTGGCGTGCAGAAGGTCGCCCCGGTGCTGGCGGGCCTGTTCCTCGTCGCGGGCCTGGCCGGGCTCGCGATGCCCGGCCTGTCGACGTTCGTCAGCGAGTTCCTGGTGCTGATCGGGACCTTCACGAGGTACGAGGTCGCGGCCGCGCTGGCCACGGTCGGCATCATCCTGGCCGCGATCTACATCTTGTGGATGTACCAGCGCACGATGACCGGGCCGGTCCGTGCGGAGGTCGCGGCGATGCCCGACCTGCGAGCCCGCGAGCTGTGGGCGGTCGGCCCGCTGATCGTGCTGATCGTCGTGCTCGGCGTCTACCCCAAGCCGGTCATCGACGTGATCAACCCCGCGGTCCGCCAGAGCATGGTGCAGGCGCACTCCACCAACCCAGTCCCGCCGCACCCGGCGGCGCACAAGAACGGGAGCACTCCGTGACCGGGTCCATCGCCGCGATTGCGCCGGCCATCCCCGCGCCGCACATCGAGTACGGCCAGCTCTCGCCGATGCTGCTGGTGTTCGGCGCGGCCGTGGCCGGCGTGCTCGTCGAGGCGTTCGCGCCCCGGCCGCTGCGCCGAACCCTGCACCTGGCCGTCACGCTCGGCAGTCTGGCCGGCGCCTTCGTGCTGACCATCTTCGTGGCGGCGAGCGCCAGCGTGTTCGGCGGCGGCAGCGCCGGGCACGTGGCCGCCGGCGGTGCCGTGGCCGTCGACGAGCCCACGCTGTTCATCCAGGGCACGATCCTGGTCCTCGCGTTCATCAGCGTGCTGCTGATCGCCGAGTCCAGCCACGAGGTGAGCGCGTTCACGGCGCAGGCCGCCGCGGTGCCCGGCAGCGCCGAGGAACGCGACGGGCTGCTGGCCGGGATCAGCCACACCGAGGTCTACCCGCTGACGCTGTTCGCCGTCGGCGGCATGCTGCTGTTCCCCGCGTCGAACGACCTGCTGACCATGTTCGTGGCGCTCGAGGTGCTGTCGCTGCCGCTGTACCTGCTCTGCGCGCTGGCCAGGCGGCGCAGGCTGCTCTCGCAGGAAGCCGCGATGAAGTACTTCCTGCTCGGCGCGTTCTCGTCGGCGTTCTTCCTGTTCGGCGTGGCCATGTTGTACGGGTTCTCCGGGTCGGTCAGGCTCGCGGCGATCGCCGCGACGGCGGGGTCGAGCCCGCAGAGCGCGGTCCTGCTCTTCGCCGGCATCGCGCTGCTCGGGGTCGGCCTGCTGTTCAAGATCGGCGCGGTGCCGTTCCAGGCCTGGAAGCCGGACGTCTACCAGGGCGCCCCGACGCCGGTCACGGCGCTGATGGCGTCGTGCACGCTGGTCAGCGCGTTCGGCGCGCTGCTGCGCGTGTTCTATGTCGCGTTCGGTCAGCTCACGTGGGACTGGCGGCCGGTGATGTGGGGCGTGGCGATCCTCACGATGCTGGGCGGGTCGATCATCGCGATCACGCAGACCGACGTGAAGCGGCTGCTCGCCTACTCCTCCATCGCCCAGGCCGGCTACGTACTCACCGGCGTGGTCGCGGCCAGCACCGCCGGGCTGTCCAGCAGCATGTTCTACCTGGCCGCGTACGGCGTGGCGGCGATCGGGGCGTTCGCCGTGGTGACCCTGATCCGCGACGAGAGCGGCGAGGCGGGCCACCTGTCCCGCTGGGCCGGGCTCGGCAGGCGCTCCCCGCTGGTCGCGGGCGTGTTCGCGTTCTTCCTCATCGCCTTCGCCGGCATCCCGCTGACCAGCGGGTTCACCGGGAAGTTCGCGGTCTTCCAGGCGGCGATCGCCGGCGGCGCGCTGCCGCTGGTCATCGTCGGCGTGCTCAGCAGCGCGATCCTCGCGTTCCCCTACGTCCGGGTCATCGTGCTGATGTTCTTCAGCGAGCCCGCGGCCGACGGCCCGGCCGTCGTCCGGCCCAGCGCCTACACCTCGGTCGCGGTCGGGATCGGCGTGCTGGCCACGCTGGTACTCGGCGTCGAGCCCCAGCCGCTGCTCAGGCTGGCCCACGACGCCGCGGCGCAGTTGTTCGTCCGTTGACGCCGCCGCCGCCGCGTAGCCGCCGCCGTCACACCGCCGCCGTGAAGCCGCCGCAGCACGCCCCGCGCCGACCCGCCCGAACCCGCGCCGCGCCGCGGTGTGCTTATCTAGGTGCGTGCCGGGCATCTGCCTCGCCGGCGGCGGGCCCGCTGCGGAAGGCGTACTGATTGGGGATGCAGTGAGCACCGTGGTTCCCGTGGAGCTGTCGGACGCCGCGCTCGCGGCCGATGTGACCGACGGGCTCGCGCTGGTCGAGGACGGCCTGAGAGCTACCGCCCGGGCGCAGCACGACCTGCTCGACGAGGCATCCGCCTACCTGATCGACGCCGGCGGGAAGCGGTTCAGGGCGACGCTGGTGCTGCTGGCCGCCCAGTTCGGCAACGCCAGGGACGAGCGGGTCGTGCCCGCCGCGGTCGCCATCGAGCTGACCCACGTCGCGACGCTGTACCACGACGACGTGATGGACGAGGCCGACGTGCGGCGCGGGTCGCCGAGCGCGAACTCCCGCTGGGACAACTCGGTGGCCATCTTGACCGGCGACTACCTGTTCGCGTGTGCCTCGAAGATGCTGGCCGACCTCGGCCCGGACGCGGTCAGGATCCAGGCCGAGACGTTCTGCCGGGTGGTGGCCGGCCAGATCGCCGAGACGATCGGGCCGCGGCCGGGCCAGGACCCGCTCGAGCACTACATGAGCGTGGTCACGGAGAAGACGGCGTCGCTGATCGCCACCGCCGGGCACTTCGGCGCCCTGTTCGCCGGCGCCCCCGCTGCGGTCACCGCGCGGATCGCGCCGGCCTGCGCGGCACTGGGCGTGGCGTTCCAGCTCTCCGACGACATACTCGACGTGTCCAGCGAGACCGGTCAGTCGGGCAAGACGCCGGGGACCGACCTGCGCGAGGGCGTCAAGACGCTGCCCGTGCTGCACGCGCTGCGATCGGCGGGCCCGGACGATGCGAGGCTGGTCGACCTGCTGGCCGGCGACCTCACCGACGAGGCGGCACGAGCGGAGACCCTCGCCCTGCTGCGCGCCCATCCGGCGATGGAGATGGCCAAGGCCGATCTGCGGCACTGGGCCGACCTGGCCAGGACCGAGATCCTCGCGCTGCCCGACGTGCCGGCCAAGGCCGCGTTCGAGGCGATGTGCGACTTCGTGATCGAGCGCATGGGCTGAGCTCGCGACCCAGGCGGCCCGAGTTACCGCCCTGCGCGAGTTACCGGAGTTCGCGCGAGTTGCTCGAGCTGCCCTCGAGTCCCAAAGTTCGCCGAGGTCGCCGAGGTCGCCGAGGTCCCCGAGCTCGCCGAGTTCCCCGAGCTCGCCGAGTTCCGGAGTTCTCGGAGTTCTCGGAGTTGTCGGAATTTCCCGAGTTCCTGGAGTCTCCGGTTCCTCGCCTTGCGCCTGAGTTGCCCGAATGAGTAGTTTAAGGTAACTTAAGGCATTAACGCTCCGCTATCGCCCGGCTGCGGCCAGTGTTGTTGCCCGGGTTCGCCCCGAGTTGTCAACCTTCCGGGCGAGCCATGCGTCTTAACCTGTACTTAATCTAATAAGCGACGCGACACAACATGGGTACCGTAAGCTGCGCTTTGGCTCGAGCGTCCACGGAGTTGGGTGCGAGGCAACCCCCAGAGTCAAGGACGTCGATTGATCCGAGAGCACGGCACGAGCGCGACTCGGCTGGCCGAGTCAGTCACGGCCCCGGTCATCGAGCCGCCGGAGGCCGATGAGGCGCTGCCTCCGGGCACCGTTCTGCCCGGCCGCCATCACCGGTCGGGCACGGGCCTGGACGCGGCCGACAGCTCGAAGTACCTGGGCCTGGAAATCGGCTGGCTGTCCGACGGCACGGTCGCGCGGTTCTCGAAAGCCGGCCCGGTCCTGGTCCGGCGACAGAGGCCGCGCACCCGGCTGCGCGCCAGCACGTTCACCGACGCGCTGAGGCGTCGCGACCAGGCGCTGGTCGTTGTCATGTCGGGAGCGTGGCTGGCCTGCGTGGTGATCTTCTGGTCGTGGTGGCTTGAACCCGCGCACCGGATCGGCGTCGTCGGCCTGGTGGTGAACTCGGCCGTCCTGGCCTACGTCTCCGTCTTCCCCGCGTCCTTCATCGTCGGCATCAACCGGCTCCGCAAGGTCAACCCCGACATAGCGGTCCCGATGCTCAGGGTCGCCTTTGTCGTGACGCACGCGCCGTCCGAGCCGTGGCCCGTGGTCAGGCAGACCCTCGACGCGATGCTCGCGCAGAAGTACCCGCTGCCCTTCGACGTGTGGCTCTGCTCGGAGCGGCCCACCGAGGAAATCATCAACTGGTGCATCGGCCGCGGCGTGGGGGTCTCGAGCCGCGAGGCTGAACAGACCTACCAGCGGCAAGCCTGGCCGCGCCGGACCAGGTGCAAGGAGGGCAACCTCGCGTACTTCTACGACCGGTGGGGCTACCGCTCCTACGACGTCGTCGCTCAGCTTGACTGCGACCACGTGCCGGCTCCTGGCTATCTCGCCGAGATGGTCCGGCCGTTCTCCGACCCCGCGATCGGCTACGTGGCGGCGCCCAGCGTCTGCGATGCCAACGCCGACCGGTCCTGGGCGGCCCGGGGTCGGCTGCACAAGGAGGCCAGCTTCCACGGTCCGATCCAGCTCGGGCACAGTGCCGGGTTCGCGCCGGTGTGCATCGGCTCGCACTACGCGGTGCGCACGGAGGCGCTCCGCCAGATCGGCGGCATCGGGCCGGATCTCGCCGAGGACTTCTCGACCACGTTCTTGCTGAACGCGGCCGGATGGCACGGAGCTTTCGCCATTGACGCCGAGGCGCACGGCGACGGACCCAACACCTTCGCGGCCATGACCGTCCAGGAGTTCCAGTGGTCGCGCAGCCTCGCGACGATCCTGCTCGGCCTGGTGCCCCGGAACCTGCGCCGCCTGCCCTGGGGGCTCAGGAT
>DASPZH010000028.1:0-7088 GCA_035636335.1 Streptosporangiaceae bacterium | reverse complement strand
TGGCCGCTCGCATGGCCTCTGCCTCGAGCGGCAGCGGCGGTTCGTCGACGGTGGGTATCGAAACGTCGGACGGGCCGGTGGCGCCGGGCGCCGCCGGGTCCAGCCCGGCCCCGGGTCCGCCCGGTCCTCCCGGTCCACCTGGTATGCCGTCACGGGTCACGTCGGCCAAGGCGTTGCGCAGCGGTGGCGGGTATCCGGCCGGCAGCACGGCCGGGCTCAGCGGGAGGTCGGCCGACGGCCGGCTCGGCCCGATCCCGTTGGCCCGCTCCTGGCCATAGCCGATCGTCTGCCGGCCCGGCTCGGACCCTGACCGAGCGAGCGGGCCGTCCGGGCGGACCTCTAGCGGGAGCCGCTGTTCGACAATGTCGGTCACTTCCTGCCGCGGCGTGATCAGCTCGAAAACACCGCGGTCGACCTCCCAGTACCCGAGCCGCTCCGCCAGGCGGGCATCGTGGCCAAGGTAGGTGATGTGCAGGCGGTCAGTGAGGTCATCGAGCACCACGCACCGCTCGCCACGGAAGATGCCGACCGGCCGCGACTCGTAGAGCATCTGGACCTCGGCGCGCCCTACCTCCTTGCGCCAGTGCCCGGTGGCCGGCTCGAAGTGCAGCTCTTCGGGCGGGGGGCATGCCGCGAACAGGACCACGCCGGACTCGTCCGGGCCGACGCCGGCTTCGTAGGGCGCACCCTGGTAGCTGGCCAGCAGCCGATATCGCATATCGATCAGCCCCCCTCGGCAGGACGAAGCCAGACCTGCCCGTCGTACCGCGCGATGAAGTCGGCGTGACCGCCCTGAGCGACCCGGTAAATCTCGGCCCCGACCGGAATCGGCATCAAGTCGACGAAGAACTCAGGGATTGGGCGGCTGGGCCAGGACGTATAGCCCGTACCGGTGAACGGCGGCTTGCCCGTCCAGTCGCCGCCGCGATCGACCGAGTACGGGACCTGGTACACCTCCAGCGTCGCTGACGTCCACCGGAGCAGGTAGACCTCGGTCACGTCCGGCCGGAACTCCGACCCCTCGTATCCGAGGTCGAGCGCGGTGCGGAAGTCTGCCGGGTCGGAAAAGGAGGTGTCAGCGGCCCGGTAGACGAAGCCGGCGATGACCGCGCGGCGACCAGTCAGGTACGGCTCTACGAGCCGCGGCGGGATCGGCTTCTGCATCAGCGTTCCCGTCTCGATGACCGGCGGTTCACCAGGAATGTTCCGCACCGCGCTCCCTGTGGTCTGACTGACATTCAGCTCCATAGAACTCTCAAAGCGCAAGCTGAGGGCCCAACTTTGAGCGAGAACTGTGAACTGCGTCGGGCGCCAGATTACTAGTGCCTGATCCGTCTGGGTTGCCGCGACTGGATTAAGATGCCGGATTGCCGCCGGACGGCCTTCCTGCGCGGAGTGCCCTGATGCCGCCGAACTACAGTTGGCCTGTGCTTGGGATCACCGGGAGCGACCCATCCTTCCGCGACGACGACGGATCGGCGAACCCTGGCGTGACCGCGGCGCTCGAGGCGTTCGCGGCCGGTCAAGGCAGTGAGCGGGCGGCGCTGACGGCGCTGGCATGCAGCCGGCTGATCGTGCCCGTGGTCGCCGTGCCCGCCGGCCAGGCCGAGACGGGCGGGGCCGAGACGGGCGGGGCCGAGACCGGCGGGGCCGAGGTCGGCGGGGCCGAGACTGGCCGGGCGGAGAAAGCCACCGAGATGGCCATGCCGACGCTGATCGGGCTGGACGGCCGCCGGGCGATTCCCGTGTTCACCTGCCTGGACTCGATGCGCCGCTGGCAACAGGGCGCCCGCCCCGTCCCGGCGGCCGCGCGCCAGGTGTGGCACGCGGCCGTCGAGGACTCCTGCGCCGTCGTGATCGACGTGGCCGGCCCGATCCGGATCGCGGTCGAGGGCGCCAGGCTCGCGGCGCTCGCGCGCGGCGAGGCCGTCCCGGCACCGTGGGCGGACCCGGATGTGCGCGAGGTCGTAGAGGACGTGCTGGAGGGCGAGCTGACGGTCGCGACCTTCGACCTGCGCCCGGGCGACGCCGACCGCGACCTGGTCATCGCGCTGACGTTTGCCCCGGGCAGTGCCGGGCACCACGTCGCCGGGCTGGCTACGGAGGTGGGAAGCGCGGTGATGACGCGGCTCGGTGGCCGGCTGCGGCGCGGCGTCGCAATCTGGCTCGGCAGCGGCACGTAGCCCGTCATGGCAAGATCGACTGCATGCTGCGCTGGCTGACCGCCGGGGAGTCACATGGCCGGGCTTTGGTGGCGATCTGCGAGGGCATGCCCGCGGGGGTCGAGATAACCACGTCCGACGTGGCCCGCGCGCTGGCTCGCCGGCGCGCGGGGTACGGCCGCGGCGCCCGGATGAAGTTCGAGCAGGACGAAATCGAGATCACCGGCGGTGTCCGGCACGGGCGCACCCTGGGCGGCCCGGTCGCGATCACGGTGGCCAACTCCGAGTGGCCTAAGTGGGAGACGGTCATGGCGCCCGACCCGGTTCCGGCCGCCGATCTCGCCGGGCAGGCCAGAAACGAGCCGCTCACCAGGCCGCGCCCGGGCCACGCCGACCTGGCCGGCATGCAGAAGTACGGTCACGACGACGCGCGGCCCGTGCTCGAGCGGGCCAGCGCCAGGGAGACCGCCGCCCGGGTCGCGCTCGGCGAACTGGCCAGGCGCTTCCTGGACCAGGCGCTCGGCGCCAGGATCCTCAGCCATGTCGTGGCGCTGGGCGGCATTCACGCCGCCGACGGCACGCTGCCCGGCCCCGGCGATCTCGCGGCGGTGGACGCCGACCCGGTCCGCTGCCTGGACCACGCGGCGAGCGCGGCGATGGTGGCCGAGATCGACGCGGCCCGCAAGGACGGCGACACGCTCGGCGGGGTAGTTGAGGTGGTCGTGCACGGCCTGCCGCCCGGCCTGGGCAGTCACGTGCACTGGGACCGGCGGCTCGACGGCAGGCTGGCAGGAGCGATGATGAGCATCCACGCGATAAAGGGCGTGGAGATCGGCGACGGGTTTGCCACCGCCGGAAGGCGCGGCTCGGCGGCGCACGACGAGATCGAGCCCGGACCGGAGGGGGTGCGCAGAGTGACCAACCGGGCGGGCGGCATCGAGGGCGGAATGAGCACGGGCGAGCCTGTTCGGGTGCGCGCCGCGATGAAGCCGATCTCGACGGTGCCGCGAGCCCTGGCCACCGTCGATGTCGCCACCGGCGCACCCGCCACGGCGATCAACCAGCGCAGCGACGTCACCGCGGTTCCCGCCGCCGGCGTGGTGGCGGAGGCGATGGTGGCGCTGGTGATCGCCGACGCGGCACTGGAGAAGTTCGGCGGCGACAGCGTCGCGGAGACCCGCAGGAACCTCGGCGGCTACCTTGCGGCCCTGGTGGTCCGGTGAACCCGCCCGATGCCGCCGGAGCGCCCGATGCCGCCGGAGTGCCTGGTGCCGCCGGAGCGCCCGCCGCCATCCTGATCGGCCCGCCGGGCGCGGGGAAGTCCACGGTCGGCCCGCTGCTCGCCGCCCGGCTCGGCACCGGTTTCACCGACACCGATGCCGAGGTCGAGGCGACGGCCGGCAAGCCGGTCAGCGACATCTTCGTCGAGGACGGCGAGCCGGCGTTCAGGGAACTGGAACGAGCCGCCGTCGTCCGGGCGCTCGCGGGCACCGCAGGAGTGGTCGCCGTCGGTGGCGGCGCGGTCCTCGACCCGCAGACGCAGGCCAGGCTGGCCGGGCACCCGGTCGTCTACCTGGAGACCGGCTTCGCCGCCGCCGCCAGGCGGGTCGGGCTCAGCCAGGCGCGGCCGCTCCTGATCGGCAACCCGAGAGCGACGCTGAAGATACTGCTCGACCAGCGGATCGGTGTCTACCGGCGGCTCGCCACGATCACGGTGGGCACCGACGACCGCGAGCCGGCCGAGATCGCCGCCGAGATCGCCCGGCGTCTGGCCGCGCCGTGAGCGGAAGGCACGACATGGGCGCGACGTCGATCCGGGTCGGCGGCGAACGGCCGTACGACGTGCTTGTCGGGGCCGGGATCACCGCGACACTGCCCGCGCTGGTCGGCGAGGACGTCGGGACCGTCGTCCTGATCCACGCCGACGGCCCCGCGCCGCTGGCCGGGTCGGCCGCCGAGGCGCTGGCCGCCGCGGGCTACACCGTGCACCTCGAGCCCGTACCGGCCGGCGAGGCCGCCAAGGACATCGGCGTGGCGGCGGCACTGTGGTCGCGGCTGGCAGCACACCGGGTTTCTCGTTGCGACGCAATCATCGGACTCGGCGGAGGGGCAGTCACCGACCTGGCCGGATTCGTTGCCGCGACGTGGTTGCGCGGCGTGCGCGTGGTGCTCGTGCCGACCACGCTGCTCGCGATCGTGGACGCGGCGGTCGGCGGCAAGACGGGGATCAACATCGCGGCCGGCAAGAACCTGGTCGGCGCGTTCCATCCGCCGGCCGGAGTCCTGGCCGACCTGGACGTGCTGGCGACGCTGCCGCGCCGGGAGTACGTGAGCGGGATGGCCGAGGTGATAAAGGCCGGGTTCATCGCCGACCCGGCGATTCTCGACCTGATCGAGCGGGACCCGGCCGGGGCGTCGGCGCCCGGCGGCCCGCACGAGCGTGAGCTTGTCGAGCGGGCGATCCGGATGAAGGCCGGCGTGGTCGCTGCGGACCTGCGCGAGGCCGGGCGGCGGGAGATGCTCAACTACGGGCACACGCTCGGGCACGCGATCGAACGGGCCGAGGACTACGCGGTCCCGCACGGGGAGGCGGTCGCGATCGGGATGATGTTCGCCGCGGCCGTGGGACGGCTGGCCGGCCGGCTGGACGAGGCGACGGCGGCGCGGCACGGCGAGATCCTCCGCGCGGTCGGCCTGCCTACCCGGTATGCGGGCGGCTCCTGGCCGCGGCTGCGGGCGGCGATGACGGTCGACAAGAAGACCCGCGGCCGGCACCTGCGGCTCGTGGTCCTCGACGGACTGGCTCGGCCCGGCATCCTCGCCGACCCGCCCGAGTACCTGCTTGCCCGCGCCTACCAGGAGGTCTGACATGCGGACGGTGTTCGTGCTCAACGGGCCGAACCTGGCCAGGCTCGGCTCGCGTGAGCCGGACGTCTACGGCACCGCGACGCTCGATGACCTGCGGGAGGCATGCGCCGCGACGGCCGCCGAGCTAAAGCTGGCCGTCGACTTCCGGCAGACCGACGATGAGTCGCAACTAATCGCATGGGTGCATGAGGCAGCCGACCGGCGGATGCCGATCGTGCTGAACCCGGCGGCCTTCACGCACTACTCGTACGCGCTGCGGGACGCGCTCGCGATGCGGACGGCGCCGCTGGTCGAGGTGCACATCTCGAACCCGGCGGCCAGGGAAGAGTTCCGGCACACCTCGGTGGTGGCGGGTGTCGCGGACGGGACCATCGCCGGGTTCGGGTTCGGCTCCTACCTGCTGGCCCTGCGCGCGATCGCCGGGCTGCTGGCCGATGACGGCTGAAGGGCCGGCGGTTACGATGCTCTGGTCCGGCTAGAGCCGTCCCGGGGAGAACCAGTTGCGCATCGGAATGTCACTGAACTACGCGGGCGGCTTCGCCGAGACGGTCACCGAGCTCGCGGACTACGAGAAGGTCGGCCTGGACATCGTGTTCGTGCCGGAGGCCTACAGTTACGACGCGGTCAGCCAGCTCGGGTACGTGGCGGCGAGGACCGAGCGGCTGCAGCTCGCGTCGGGGATCATGCAGCTATACACGAGGACGCCGACGCTTACCGCGATGACGGCGGCCGGCCTCGACTACGTCTCCGGCGGCCGGTTCAACCTGGGGATCGGAGTCTCCGGGCCGCAGGTGATCGAGGGCTGGCACGGGGTGCCCTACGACGCCCCGATCGGGCGGACCAGGGAGACCATCGAGATCTGCCGGGCGGTGTGGCGCCGGGAGCGGCTGGTCCACGAGGGAAGGCACTACCAGATCCCGCTGCCGCCCGGGCGGGGTACCGGCCTGGGCAAGGCGCTCAAGCTGATCAACCACCCGGTGCGGGACCGGATCCCGATCATCCTGGCCGCGGTCGGGCCGAAGAACACGGCGATGGCCGCCGAGCTGGCCGAGGGCTGGCAGCCGATCTTCTACTTCCCCGAGAAGGCGGCCGGCATCTGGGGGGCGGCGCTGGCCGCGGGGAGCGCCAGGCGCGACCCGTCGCTGCCGCCGCTCGACGTGATCGCCCAGGCCAGCCTGGCGATCGGCGACGACGTCGGCGACCTGGTCGACCTGGGCCGGCCGGCGCTCGCGCTGTACGTGGGCGGCATGGGCGCCCGGGGCCAGAACTTCTACACCAAGCTGGCCTCCGACTACGGCTACCCGGACGAGGCGATCGCGATCCAGGACGCCTACCTGGACGGGCGCAAGGACGAGGCGGCGGCGCTGGTGCCCAGGTCGCTGCTCGAGGGGATCTCGGTGATCGGGACCAGGGCGCATGTCGCCGAGCGGCTCGCCGCGCTGAAGGAGTCCGGTGTCACCACGCTGAACGTGCAGCCGCTGGCCCGCACCCACGAGGACCGGGTGCGCCTGGTCGAACAGATCAAGGAGATGGCCGCCTGACGGCGGGCCGGCGGCGAGCCAGCGCCCGGCCCGCGGCGGGCAGCCTCGGGTCGCGGGACGGCCGGCGGTTGCGGGCAACAAATGCCGGGTTGTCTGTCGATCCGCGGCCGGGCCGTTCGATTACCTGGTGAGGCCGGCCGCGGGGGCCGACCAGAGCGGAGGTAGTCAGGCGATGAAGTACTTGTTCCTGCTGTACGGCCCGGACGGGCCGCTGCCTGAGCCGGGGACCGACGAGCACGTCGCGATGGTCGAGCGGTGGTCGGCCGTAACGGGAGCGATGGCCCAGGCCGGCGTCCTGGTCGACTGCGCGCCCGTGCAGCCGCCTTCGGCGTCGACCACCCTGAAGGTCAGGAACGGCGACGTGCTGCTGACCGATGGCCCGGCCGCGGAGATCAAGGAGCACTTCGGCGGGTTCACGCTGGTGGAGTGCGCGGACCTGGACGAGGCGCTGAAGTGGGCGGCGGCGCTGCCGACGGCGACCGACGGGTCGGTCGAGATCCGCCCCGTGGTGCAAGTC
>DASPZH010000027.1:0-3864 GCA_035636335.1 Streptosporangiaceae bacterium | reverse complement strand
ACGCGCTCGACCGATCCGCGTCGCTGGAGCAGGTAGTACAGGCCGCGGCCGCGGTGCACGTCGTGGTAGGCGAGGTCGAGCTGTGCCACCCGCGGCGAGGCGAGCGGCAGGTCGTGCTTGGCCCGGTACCGCTCGATGAGCTGGTACTTCGTCACCCAGTCGATGTCCCGAGCGATCAGGTCGAGATCACCGGTCTCGACCGCCCTGACCGACCGCTCCCACAATTCGAGCACGCGCTGCGTGATCTTGTCGGCGCCCCGGCCGTCGACGAAGGACCTGGCCTTGGCCAGGTACTCGTGCTGGATCTCCAGTGCGCTCAGCTCGCGCCCGCTGGCCAGCCTGATCTTGCGCCGGCCGGTCATGTCGTGGCTGACGTCCCTGATCGCGCGGATCGGGTTCTCCAGCGTCAGGTCGCGCATCACCGTTCCCGCCTCGACCATCCGCAGCACGAGGTCGGTAGCGCCGACCTTGAGCAGCATCGTGGTCTCGCTCATGTTCGAGTCGCCCACGATGACGTGCAGCCGCCTGAACCGCTCGGCGTCGGCGTGCGGCTCGTCGCGGGTGTTGATGATCGGCCGGGACCGGGTGGTGGCCGACGACACCCCCTCCCAGATGTGCTCGGCCCGCTGGCTGACGCAGTACACCGCGCCGCGCGGCGTCTGCAGCACCTTGCCGGCGCCGCAGATGATCTGCCTGGTGACCAGGAACGGGATGAGGATGTCGGCCAGCCTGCCGAACTCGCCGTGCCTGGCCACGAGGTAGTTCTCGTGGCAGCCGTAGGAGTTGCCCGCCGAGTCCGTGTTGTTCTTGAACAGGTAGATATCCCCGGCGATGCCTTCCTCGCGCAGCCTGCGGTCGGCGTCGACCAGCAGGCCCTCCAGGATCCGCTCTCCCGCCTTGTCGTGGGTGACCAGGTCGACCAGGCTGTCGCACTCGGGCGTGGCGTACTCGGGGTGGCTGCCGACGTCCAGGTAGAGCCGGGCGCCGTTGCGCAGGAAGACGTTGCTGCTGCGGCCCCAGGAGACAACTCGCCGGAACAGGTACCTGGCCACCTCGTCCGGAGAGAGGCGACGCTGGCCGCGGAACGTGCAGGTGACGCCGTACTCGTTCTCCAGCCCGAATATCCGCCTGTCCACCGGGGCTCAGCTCACCAGTCCACGGCGATGTACTTGGTCTCGGTGAACTCGAGCAGCCCGTCGTGGCCGCCCTCGCGGCCGAGACCGGACTGCTTGACCCCGCCGAACGGCGCTGCCGGGTCGCTGACGACGCCCCGGTTGATGCCGACCATGCCGGACTCCAGCGCTTCGGCGACCTGCAGCGCCCGCCGCAGGTCGGCGGTGTACAGGTAGGAGACGAGCCCGTACTCGGTGTTGTTGGCCATGGTGATCGCCTGGTCGGTGTCGGCGAACCTGACGATCGGTGCGACCGGTCCGAAGATCTCCTCGCGCAGGATCCCGGCGGTCGGCGGCACGTCGTCGAGCACGGTCGGCGCGTAGAAGTACCCGCGGCGGTCCGGTGCCTGCCCGCCGGTGACGACGCGGCTGCCGTCCTTGGCCGCCTCCTCAACCAGGGTCGCGACCTTCGTCCTGGTGTCGGAGTTGACCAGCGGGCCGAGCTCGGTGCCGTCGTCCAGTCCGGGCCCGACCTTCAGCGCGCTCAGCCGGGCGGCGAACTTCCGCGAGAACTCGTCGGCGACCGACTCGTGCACGTAGAACCGGTTCGCGGCGGTGCACGCTTCGCCGCCGTTGCGCATCTTGGCGATCATCGCGCCGTCGACGGCCGCGTCCACGTCGGCGTCGCCGAAGATGAGGAATGGTGCGTTGCCGCCGAGTTCCATCGAGCAGTTCGTGATCGTGGCGGCCGCGGTCCGCAGCAGCGTCCTGCCCACCTCGGTGGAGCCGGTGAAGGACAGCTTGCGCACCCGCGGGTCGGCGAGCATGGCGCTCACCACCGGTCCCGGCGACGTGGTCGGCAGCACGTTCACCACCCCGTCGGGCACCCCGGCCTCGGTCAGGATGGCGGCTACGGCCAGCGCGGACAGCGGTGTCTCCTTGGCGGGCTTGAGCACGACCGTGCAGCCGGCCGCCAGCGCGGGCCCGATCTTGCGGGTGGCCATCGCCGCGGGGAAGTTCCAGGGCGTGACGAGGACGGCGACGCCGACCGGCTGGCGCTGCACCAGGATGCGGTTGGCGCCGGACGGCGCCCTGGCGACCATCCCGTCGATCCGCACGGCCTCCTCGGCGAACCAGCGGAAGAACTCGGCCGCGTAGGTGATCTCGGCCTTGGCGTCGCGCAGCGCCTTGCCGTTCTCCATCACCATCAACTTCGAGAGAGCCTCGGCGTCGGCGATCATCAGCTCGTAGGCACGCCGCAGGCACTCGCCGCGTACCCGCGGCGGGGTGGCCGCCCAGCCGGGTAGCGCCTGGTGCGCGGCGGCGACGGCGTCGAGCGCGTCCTCCGCGGTGGCGCTGGCCACCTCGGCGATCAGGTCCTCGGTAGCCGGATCGATGACCGGCAGCACGCCCGCGCGCCCCGACCCCCACTGCCCGCCGATTAGCAGCCCCGTGGGTGCGGTCATACCCGTGATCGTTGCCAGGTCGGCGGCCACGTCCCCTCCCGGAAGTCATGCAACAGCGAGCCAATCGGCCCGCCCATGCCCGACATTACCAACGGCCCGTGTCATACCCCGTCGGGGTCGCAGTCAACGACGCCGACTGGTCAGCCGCCCGGCTCGGACTTGCCCGGTCCGGACTTGCCTGGCTCGGATTTGCCCGGTCCGGATTTGCCCGGCTCGGACTTGCCCGGTCCGGGCGAGTCCGGCTGTGCGGGCCCGGTTGCCGTACCCGCCGGGCCCTTCTTGGCCTGGCCCGACTCCCCCTCGGTCACCTGCTGGCCAGCGCCCGCGCCCGTCGCGGGCGCCGCCTCGGCGAGCAGGCTCTCCAGGCGCGCGCCGGTCAGACGGCGGAACGTGCGGTGGTTCCGGCTCCGTTCGAGCACCGCCACCTCAAGCTGGGTCGCCGTGATGCCCATCCGGTCGCCGTTGGCCTGCGCCGCTAGCCCGGCGATGGCGGCCGCGAGCGCGCCCGCCAGGGTCAGGTCGTCCGCGTAGTGCTCCTTGAGCACGGCGGCGATCGTCTCGGCCTGGCCGCCCATCGCGACGTAGCCGTGCTCGTCGTTGACCGACCCGTCGAAGGTGATCCGGTAGAGCTGGTCTTCGGCCGACACCTCGGCGACCTCGGCCACGACGATCTCGACCTCGAAGGGCTTGGGGCTGTCGGTGAAGATCGTGCCCAGGGTTTGCGCGTACCAGTTGGCGAGCCCGCGGGCGGTGACGTCCTGCCGGTCGTACTGGTAGCCGGTCAGGTCCGCGTACCGCACGCCGGCCTTGCGCAGGATCTCGTACTCGTTGTACCGGCCGACGGCGGCGAAGGCGATCCGGTCGTAGATCTCGCTGATCTTGTGCAGGGCCCGTGACGGGTTCGGCGCGACGAACAAGATCCCGGCGTCGTACTGGATCACGACGCCGCTGCGACCGCGCGCGATCCCCTTGCGCGCATAGTCCGCCTTGTCCTTCATCGCCTGCTCAGGCGACACGTAGAACGGCATTGACACCGCTGGTGTTTCCCTTACTTGAGTTGTCGGCTGTGACGGGCTGGGCGATACCGGACTTGTGATCTTTACTCGATGGCCCTCGGTGCGTGCCGCAGGGCCGATGTCGGCCCATCGGGCTCGCTCATCCGGTCGGCGACCACGGACTGGGCGTACGCCCCGGCCTCATCGTCGGTCAGCCGCCGGTAGCCGTCGGCCGTCACGGTGACGACGATCGGGTAGATGCGCCTGGTCATGTCCGGACCGCCGGTGGCC
>DASPZH010000026.1:0-11686 GCA_035636335.1 Streptosporangiaceae bacterium | reverse complement strand
CTCAGGCAGACCGTGCTGGCCGGTCCAGGACTTGACCGGCCAGAGAACTCGGCTGAGCACTCCTGGCACCTGGCGGTGATGGCGCTTGTGCTGGCCGAGCACGCGCGGCCCGGAACCGACCTCCGCCGCGTGACCGGCATGGTGCTCGTTCACGACCTGGTCGAGATCGACGCCGGCGACCTGTTCCTCTACGCCGACCGGGAACAGCAGGAGCGGCAGGAGATCGCCGAGCGCGCGGCCGCCGACCGGATTTTCGCCCTGCTCCCGGCGGAGCAGGGCTCCGTGCTGCGCCACCTGTGGGACGAGTTCACGGCCCGGCAGTCGCCGGAGGCCAAGTTCGCCCGCGCTCTCGACCGGCTTCAGCCCATGCTGGAGAACCTGGCCGCCGGTGGCGGTACCTGGCAGCGCCACGGCATCACGGCGGACCGGGTTCTCGCCAACGTGCGGTTGATCGAGGACGGCTCTCCGTCGCTGGGCGCGCTGGCCAGGAACGTGGTCAAGCGGGCCGTAGCGGCCGGCTTCCTGGCTCCGGCCCCGGCCTAGCCTTCCAGCACCCCGCCACACGCCGTCTCCCGCCGCTCCCCCGCCACACGCCGGCGCCGGACCGGCATCCGGGTCTAGAAGAAGACCAGCTTGACCGCGGCGATCACGCCGATGACGACGATGATGATCCGCAGCGCCAGCGGCGGCAGCCGCCGGCCGACCCGGGCCCCGATCAGGGCTCCGGCCGTCGACCCGGCCGCGATCAGGGCCACCACGACCCAGGCCACGTGGGCGAAGCTGACGAAGACGATGGCGGCGGTCGCGTTGACGACGGTGACGAGAACGTTCTTGCCCGCGTTGATCCGCTGCAGGCCCTCGGTCAGGAACACGCCGAGCAGGCCGATCACGAGCACGCCCTGCGCCGCGCCGAAGTAGCCGCCGTAGACGCCGGCCAGGAACACGCTGCCGAGCAGCAGCGGGCCGCCGTGCTGGGCGGGGCTCTTGCCGCGGGACGCGACCCAGGCCGACAGCCTGGGCTGGACCACGACGAGAACGCACGCGATGATGATCAGCGCCGGGACGACGACCTCGAACACCCCCGCCGGCAGAGCCAGCAGCGCGCAGGCTCCGGCCAGCGCGCCCGCGCAGGACGCGGCGCCGAGCCTGATCAGCCTGCCGCGCTGGCCGGCCAGTTCCTCCCGGTAGCCGAGGGCGCCGCTGACGTTGCCTGGCACCAGGCCGACGTTGTTGGAGACGTTCGCGAGCACCGGCGGGAACCCGAACGCCAGCAGGGTCGGGAACGTGATCAGCGATCCGGATCCCACGACGGCGTTGATGGCGCCGGCCGCGATCGCCGCGGCGAGGATGGCCAGGATTTCCCCGCTAGCCACGCGACCCTCGACGCATGGTCAGATCCTAGGGACGCGCCGCCATGGCCGCCGTCGGCGGGTCAGCGTACCGGAGCGGCGCGGGCCATCCAGCGGGCCGCGCGGCGCTCGACGACCAGCGGGACGCCGAAGCACCGGGACAGGTTCCGCTCGGTGAACACCTGCTCAACCGGGCCGGCGGCGAGCACGGTGCCCCTGCGCATGAGCATCGCGTGCGTAATGCCCTCAGGCACCTCCTCGACGTGGTGCGTGACCAGGACGAGCACCGGTGATCCAGGGTCGCGGACCAGCGCGGCGATCCGGCTCAGCACCTCCTCGCGGCCGCCGAGGTCGAGCCCCGCGGCGGGCTCGTCGAGCAGCAGCAGCTCGGGGTCGGCCATCAGCGAGCGCGCGATCTGGACCCGCTTGCGCTCGCCCTCGGACAGCGTGCCGAACCGCCGCCTGATCAGGTGCGAGCAGCCGACCGCGTCGAGCAGTTCGACGGCCCGGACGACGTCGAAGGAGTCGTAGTCCTCGCCGCCGCGGCCGAGTATCCCGTACCCGGCCGTCAGCACCAGGTCGATCACCTTCTCGCCGCGCGGCACGTGATCGGCCACGGCGGCGCTGGAGATGCCTACCCGACTGCGCAGCTCGGCCAGGTCGGCACCGAATACCGGTTCGCCGAGCACCTCGGCGAACCCCTCCGTCGGCAGGATCAAGCCGGACGCGACCTGGAGCAGGGTGGTCTTCCCCGCGCCGTTCGGGCCGACAATGACCCAGCTCTCGTCCGCGCGAACGGTCCAGTCGATGTCCTTGAGCAGCATCGATCGCTCACGGCAGACCCCCACGCCGTGCAGCCGCAGTACCTCATCCGACATCCTGCTGCCTCCAGCGAATCGTCGACGCGCTGCCGGTCATGATTGTGGCTGAGGTGTCCAGGAGGCCACGAGCTGACCCGTACCTTCGGCGCGTTCGGCCAGCTCGGGCCAGGCGGCGGTCACGCCGATCAGCGCGACCGCGGCGGTCGGGAAGTCGACGGGACCGCCGGTCAGGATCTCGGTCAGGTCGGCGGCGGCTGGGTTGTGCCCGACGTACATAATGCTGCGCACGTGCGGCTGCGTCTGGGCGATGATCTCGATCAGCTCGGCGGCGTCCGCCTGGTACAGCCGCTTGTCGTTGACCACCGCGGGCTCGCCGGCCAGCTCGGCGCTCACGTACTGCCAGGTCTGCCTGGCCCGGCGCGCGTGCGAGCAGAGCACGAGATCGGGAACCACGCCGCGGCCGGCCAGCCACTGCCCGGCTGCCGTCGCGTTCTTGCGGCCCCTGGGCCGCAGTGCCCGCTCCACGTCGGGACCGCCAGGAAGCTCGCCGGCCTTGGCGTGCCGCATGACGATGAGCAGCCGTTGCGCCGTCATGCGTCCATGGTCCCAGGCCGGGGGCCCGATGAGCAAAGGCCGCCACGCCGGAACGGCGGGCCGGGCCGGTGGCCGGGCCCGCCGTCGCTGGGTCAGAGTTGGCCGGCTCAGGCAGTCGCGGTCTCGGCGGGCCGCTCGTCGTCGGCCGGAGCGACCGGGCCGCCCTCGCCGTCGGAGCCGGACGGGGCGATGCCCGTCGCGCGCCGCTTGGCGATCACGACCGACGCGACCACGATCGCGAGCGCGCCGAGCGCGACGCCGACCCGCAGGCCCGTGTTGTCCGCGTACTTCACCACGCTGGTCGCGATCAGCAGGGAGACCAGGTTCATCACCTTGATCAGCGGGTTGATGGCCGGGCCCGCGGTGTCCTTGAACGGGTCGCCGACGGTGTCGCCGATGACCGTGGCCGCGTGCGCCTCCGAGCCCTTGCCGCCGTAGTTGCCGTCCTCGACGAGCTTCTTGGCGTTGTCCCAGGCGCCGCCCGAGTTGGCCAGGAACACGGCCATCAGGACGCCAGCGGCAATCGCCCCGGCGAGGAACGAGCCAAGCGGGACGTAGCCGAAGCCGAAGCCGATCACGATCGGGGTGAGCACGGCGAGCAGCCCCGGCGTGGCCAGCTCGCGGAGCGAGTCCTTCGTGCAGATGTCGACCACGCGCCCGTACTCGGGCTTCTCGGTGAAGTCCATGATTCCCGGGTGCGTCCTGAACTGCTCGCGGACCTCGAATACGACCCGGCCCGCCGCGCGCCCGACCGCCATGATCGCCAGGCCGGAGAAGAAGAACACCACGGACGCGCCGACGATCAGCCCGACGAGCGCGTTCGGCCGGTCGATCGACAGGCTGAAGCTGCTCGCCGCGCTTCCCAGGGCGGCCTTGACCGTGGTGCGGAACGCACCGAACAGGGCGGTCGCGGCCAGCACCGCGGTCGCGATCGCGATGCCCTTGGTGATCGCCTTGGTCGTGTTGCCGACCGCGTCCAGCCTGGTCAGCACCTGGGCGGCCTCGCCCTCGATGTCGCCGCTCATCTCCGCGATGCCCTGGGCGTTGTCGGACACCGGGCCGAAGGTGTCCATCGAGACGATCACGCCGACCGTGGTCAGCAGGCCGGTGCCGGCCAGCGCGACCGCGAACAGTGCGATCGTGGGGTTGCCGGTGCCGAGCAGGAACGCTCCGTACACCGCCGCGCCGATCAGCAGCGCGGAGTAGACGGCCGACTCCAGGCCCACCGAGATGCCGGACAGGATCACCGTTGCCGCGCCGGTACGGGAAGAGTCGGCGATCTCCCTGACCGGGCGGCGGGTGGTCTCGGTGAAGTAGCCGGTGAGCAGCTGGATCGCGCTCGCCAGCACGAGGCCGATCACCACCGCGCCGATGGCCAGCAGCCGCGGGTCGCCCGAGTGGTTCAGGATGGCCGCGTCGCTGACGCCCTTGAGCTGGCTGAACGAGGACGGCAGGTACACGAACGCACCCACCACGACCAGCACGAGGGAGAAGATCGCCGACAGGAAGAAACCGCGGTTGATCGCGGTCATGCCGCTGCGGTCGTTCTTGCGCGGGGCGACGAAGAAGATGCCGGCCATCGCCGTGAGGACGCCGATCGCCGGGACGATCAGCGGAAAGACCAGGCCCTGCGAGCCGAACGCGGCCTTGCCGAGGATCAGGGCGGCCACCAGGGTGACCGCGTAGGACTCGAACAGGTCCGCCGCCATGCCGGCGCAGTCACCGACGTTGTCGCCCACGTTGTCGGCGATCGTGGCGGCGTTGCGCGGGTCGTCCTCGGGGATGCCCTTCTCCACCTTGCCGACCAGGTCGGCCCCGACGTCGGCGGCCTTGGTGAAGATGCCGCCGCCGACTCGCATGAACATCGCGAGCAGCGCCGCGCCGAAGCCGAAGCCCTCGAGCACGCTCGGCGCGTTCGACTTGTAGATGAGGACCACGGCGGCCGCGCCGATCAGGCCGAGGCCGACGGTGAACATGCCCGCGACGCCGCCGGTGCGGAACGCGATGCGCGTGGCCTGCCGCTCACCGCTCTCGCGGGCAGCCGCCGCCACCCGGACATTGCCCCTGACGGCCAGGGACATGCCGGTGAAGCCGGTCAGCGCCGAGAACAGGGCGCCGCAGAGGAAGAAGAGCGACCGGCCCCACCGCACGCCCGCGGTGTCGGCCGGCAGCAGCAGCAGCACGAAGAAGATGAGGACGACGAAAACGCCGAGGGTCCTGAACTGCCGGCGCAGGTACGCTGCCGCCCCCTCCTGCACCGCGAGCGCGATCTCCTGCATCTTCGCGGTGCCCTGGCTGGCGGCCAGGACCTGCCTGACCAGCCATCCCGCCATCGCGAGCGCCAGCACCCCGACGACGGCCACGATGGCGACCCAGGTCACGTTAGAGCCGGTCACGGTGGCCGCTCCATCCGCAAGAGCGGAACCGAGCCTTGTCATCCGTCCTCCTCAGACAGGAAAAAGCAGGCCGCAGGCCTAGCTGCGCGCACCACCGCGCGGTGCGCGCTCAGCAGGGTAACTTGACCGCTGCAATCGCTGCAATCGCGGCAGTCGCTGCAATCGTCGCGTAAATGTCTTTAATGTTATAAACGTCACCAACGCCGTCGAGGTCGCCGAAGTCGTCAAGTGATCGCTTCGTCGCGACAGTGCCGGGGAGTCTACGCATCCGAGCCCTCGCACGGTGCGCTGGGTCCGGATGTCACGACGCCGCAATCGGCTCGTGACCATAAGGTTACCGAAGCGAGTGTGCCATACGGTATCTCAGGCCGGCGAGCCGGCCGCGGGGGCAGCCCGCCTGCGCTCCGGTCACCGGCACGGTCTCACGCCGGCGAGCCGGCCGCGAGCGATCCGGAAAGTGGCCAGCTCATCTTCACGCTGGTCCCGGCCTCCGTCTCGCTGATCTGGACATCGTCGGCCAGGCCGGCGATCACCGCCAGGGAGAAACCCGGCGGCATCAGCGTCAGGTCGCCGGGCGGCCCGCCGTTGGCCATGGCGGGCGCCTTGCCCGCGTTGACGACCTCGATCTCGAATCGGCCCGCCTGGTCCGACAGCGCGACCCGGACCGGGACCTCAGGGCACTGCGCCGCATGGGTCTCGACGGCCCTGGAGCAGGCCTCGCCGACGGCCAGCCTGACTTCGTCCAAGAGTGACTCGGACACTCCGCTGCGCCGCGCGACGGCCGTCGCCACCAGGCGGGCCGTCCGCACGTGGGCGGGCAGCGGCGTGAAGGTGACCTCAACAGTTGCCATCTCGTGCCGACCGCCCCGCCCGCCCGGTCCCCTACTTCTCCGACTTGCGGTGCGCGATGGCCAGGTCAACGGTGTCGTGGATGCCGAAGACCTTGGTCAGCCCGGTGATGCGGAAGATCTTCAGTATCCGCTCCTGCGTGCACACCAGGTCGAGGGAGCCGTCGTGGGCCCGTACCCGCTTGAGCCCGCCGACGAGAACGCCCAGGCCGGTCGAGTCGAGGAACTCGACCTTTTCCATGTTCACGATCAGCTGGTAATCACCGTCGTTGACAAGGTCGATAAGCAGCTCGCGGAGCCGGGGCGCGGTATAGACATCGATCTCGCCTTCTACGTTGACGATCTCGATGCCGTCCTTGTTGTAGTGCTCAAGCTTCAGATCCACAGATTCCTCCAGCGCCATACGTCCATTATCCCAGCCGCCAGCCGGGCAGATGTCCTTCGGCGCGCCGAGCGTGATGCTCCTGTCACGCGTTGGACCATACCCAGACTCATGTCTATACCAGATCACAGTTCGAGGTACCCGGCCCGGCGATGACAAACTTCGTTACACGATGCCTGAACCGCAGCCGCTCGCCGCCGACCAGACGGCCGCTCCCGCCGACCAGAGGGCTCCCGCGGCCCAGAATCTGCCGCCCGGCGCGCTCGCCATCCTGCGGCGCGGCGCCGCCTCGGGCAGGCTGACCCATGTGGAGCGGCTGCCCGCGCGGCCCGGCGTGACGGCTCCGTGGCCGGACTGGGTCCCGCCCTGGCTGGTCGCGGCGTTCGGCCGGGCCGGGGTCGTCCAGCCGTGGGCACATCAGGCGGCGGCGGCCGACCTGGCCAGGGCGGGCCGGAACGTGATCCTGGCCACCGGCACCGCGTCGGGCAAGTCGGTCGGGTACCTGTCTGTGGCCCTGACCGCGATCGGCGAGGGAGCGACCGCGCTCTACCTGGCGCCGACCAGGGCGCTCGCCGCCGACCAGCTCAACATGCTGCACGTGATCGGCGGGGCGGCCGGGCGCGGGCTCGGCCCGCGGCCGGCCGTCGTCGACTCCGATACGCCCTACCATCAGCGGGCCTGGGCCCGCCGGCACGCCACGTACCTGCTGACCACCCCCGACATGCTGCACCACAGCCTGCTCCCGCAGCATGAGCGGTGGAGCGGGTTCCTGAGGCGGCTGCGGTACGTGGTCGTCGACGAGTGCCACGGATACCGCGGCGTCTTCGGCTCGCACGTCGCTCACGTCCTGCGCAGGCTGCGCCGGGTGGCCGCGCATCACGCCGAGCCCGGCGCTCCCGGCCTGGTGTTCGTGCTCGCCTCCGCGACGATCAGCGACCCCGCCAGGTCGGCGGAGCTGCTGACCGGCCTGCCCGCAGAGCCGGTGACCGCCGACGCCGCGCCGCGCGGAGCGCTGACCTTCGCCCTGTGGGAGCCGCCGCTGACCACCCTGCGCGGTGAGGCCGGCGCGCCGCTGCGCCGGGGGGTGGTCGCCGAGACCGCCGACCTGCTGGCCGACTTGGTCCGCGACGGCGTTCCCGCCCTGGCCTTCATCAGGTCGCGGCGCGGCGCGGAGGCGGCCGCGGCGGCGGCGCGGAGCCGGCTGGCCGATGCCGGCGCACCCGAGCTGGCCGGACGCGTCGCCGCGTACCGGTCCGGCTACCTGCCGCAGGAGCGGCGCGAGCTGGAGGAGGCACTGCGGGCCGGGGCGATCACCGCGCTCGCGGCGACACCGGCGCTTGAGCTCGGGATCAACATCACCGGCCTGGACGCGGTGGTGATCGCGGGCTGGCCGGGCACCAGGGCGGCACTGTGGCAGCAGGCTGGCCGCGCGGGCCGCGCGGGCCGGGACGGGAACGAGGCTATCGCCGTCCTGATCGCCAGGGACGACCCGCTCGACACGTACCTGGTGCACCATCCGCGAGCGCTGCTGCACCGCCCGGTCGAGGCGACGGTGCTCGATCCCGCCAACCCGTACATCCTGGCCCCGCACCTCGGCGCGGCCGCCGCCGAGATCCCGCTGACCGCCGCCGACCTGCACCTGTTCGGGCCGGCCGCCAGGCCGCTGGTCACGGACCTGGTCAGGCAGGGGACGCTGCGGGACCGCGGCGGCCGGTGGCACCCGACCGGTCGCCGGGTGCCGCTGGCCGGCCTGCGCGGCACGGGCGGGCGCCCGCTGCGGATCGTCGAGGAGGCCACCGGACGGCTGATCGGCACCATGGACGAGCCGTCCGCGCACGTCTTCCTGCACGCCGGCGCCGTCTACCCGCACCAGGGCGAGCTGTACCTGGTGACCAGCCTGGACCTCGCCGACGGCGTCGCGCTTGTCCGGCCGGGCGATCCCGGCTACGTCACCTCGGCACGCGAGCTGACCGACATCGGCGTCGGCGCCGAGCACCGCCGCTGCGACTGGGGCGAGGCGGCGGTCGTCTTCGGCGATGTCCAGGTCACCCGCCAGGTGGTGTCGTACACCCGCAGGAAGCCGGAGACCGGGCAGCCGATCGGCGAGCATCCGCTGGACCTGCCGTCCAGGACCCTGCGCACCAGGGCGGTGTGGTGGACCGTGTCGCCCGCCCAGCGGGCCGGCCTGGCCGAGGCCGGAACGGACCTCCCCGGCGCCGCGCACGCCGCCGAGCACGCCGCCATCGGCCTGCTGCCGCTCGTCGCGGCCTGCGACCGCTGGGATGTCGGCGGGGTGTCGGCGGATCTGCACGCGCAGACCGGCCGGCTGACCGTCTTCGTCTACGACGGGCACGACGGCGGGGCCGGGTTCGCCGAGCGCGGGTTCGCCGCGGCGGCGCCGTGGCTGCGCGCGACCTCGCTCGCGATCGCCGACTGCGAGTGCGCGGCGGGCTGCCCGTCCTGCATCCAGTCACCAAAATGCGGCAGCGGCAACGATCCGCTGTCCAAGTCCGGCGCGCTCGCGCTGTTCGAGCGGGTGCTCTCGGCCGCTCCGCGCTGACCGCGCGACGGGGCATATGACCAGGTAAGACGGGGCATATGACCAGGTAAAGGGGGCGACCCCCGCCGGGGGGGAGAGCGGGGGTCGCCGTACGGCCCGGCTCCGGGGGGACAGAGCGGTTCCGTAACTCAGGAAATCCTACGCGCAGCGGTGCAAAGTTACCAGTCAGTCGGGGGTGAACGAGGATTGGATTTCCTGACGCTCCCCTAAGCTGCCCGCCATGGATACACCCGCCGGCGGCGCGCGCAGGGCCACTGCCGCCTTCTTTGACCTGGATAAGACCATCATTTCGCGGTCGAGCACGCTCGCATTCGTACCGTCGTTTTACCGCCACGGCCTGATAAGCCGCGCGCAGGCGATCCGCGGCGGGCTGGCGCAGATCGTCTTCCGCGCGGTCGGAGCCGATCACGACCAGATGGAGCGGATCAAGGAACAGGCCAGCCGTCTCTGCCGCGGCTGGTCGGTGGAGCGGGTGACCGAGATCGTGACCGCGAACCTCGTCGCCACGATCGCGCCGATCGTCTACGAGCAGGCGCGCAGGCTGCTCGACGCGCACCAGGCGGCGGGCCGCGACGTCTTCATCGTGTCCACCTCGGGCCAGGAGATGGTCGGGCCGATCGGCGTCATGCTCGGCGCCTCCGGCATCATCGCGACCCAGATGCGGGACGCCGAGGGACGGTACACCGGGGAGATGGAGTTCTACGCCTACGGCGAGGGCAAGGCGCGGCGGATTCGCGAGCTCGCCACCGAGCGCGGGTACGACCTCGTCGACTGCTTCGCCTACAGCGACTCGGTCACCGACATTCCCATGCTCGAGGCGGTCGGTCATCCGCACGCCGTGAACCCCGACCGGCAGCTCCGCAGGGTGGCGCTGGCCAGGGGCTGGCCGGTGCTGGCGTTCGCCGGGACGGTCCGCTCAGACATGTGAACGGCAGGTTCAATAAAGATCACGAATCCATCTCGGCGAGGTCTTCCCCTTGCCGTGAAACCGTCGTAGAAATGAGTCACGGACCGATGGTCCTGACACGGCAACCGGGTACCCACGTGCGACCAGCCGCGGGAGGCGGCCGAGGCAGGAGCACCTAGCAGGACCGAGCGTCGCGGCGAGACTGCGGCGGGGTGGCCTGCCCGGCAGTGAAGGTGCACGCCTGGTAACCCGGATTTGACGTGGTTCAGGCGGCGCCCCGAAGGGGCGCCGCCTGCTTGCGTATTCGCGCCTGCCTTTCCCGCGCGACCGCCCGAACGGCGACATCCGTCCGGCAATCGGCGGCGCCGGCCCTGCGTGGCGCACCGGCCACGGAAATCCCGTTGCAGCAGAAAGGGACACCAGCCGAATGCGACATGATGTGATGCGCGAGACTGGGACCCTACAGCGAGGAAGGGAGGGAGCATGGCCGAACCCGCGTTGCGCGGCCAGCCGGCCGCCGCGAAGGAATCGCTCGGCGACCTGGTCGCGCTCGCCGTCAGCGACATCTCGCAGCTCGTCAGGTACGAGGTCGACCTGGCCAAGCTGGAGCTCAAGGCCGATGCCCGCAGGCTCGGGATCGGCGCGGTGCTGTTCGGGATGGCCGCGTTCGTCGGCTGCCTCGTGCTCATGGTGCTGTGCTTCGCCTTCGCCTACGGGCTGATGGCCTTGGGAATCTGGGGCTGGGCGGCCTTCCTGATCGTGGCGGGCACCTGCGTACTGCTCGCCGGTGCGGCCGTGGCGGTCGGGTTCACCAGGTTCAAGGGGCTGACGGGACTGCGCAGGACCCGCAGCACCGTCTCCGACGACTTGGCGCTGATCCGGCGTGACGACACCGACTCCGTCACCGGGCCGGCGAAAGCCGGGTAGGCGATGGCCCGCGGCGAGGCGTCGATCTACATCGACGGCCCGTGGTCGCACCGCTCGGTGAGCGCCAACGGCACGCGCTTCCACATCGCGGAGAGCGGCGACGGGCCGCTGGTTCTGCTGCTGCACGGGTTCCCGGAATTCTGGTGGACCTGGCGGCGGCAGCTCAGCACGCTCAGCGAGACCGGCTTTCGTGCCGTGGCGATCGACCTGCGCGGTTACGGTGGCAGCGACAAGCCGCCCCGCGGTTACGACCTGGTCACCGCCGCCTCCGACGCGGCCGGCATGATCCGGTCGCTGGGCGAGGCCAATGCCGTCGTCGTCGGGCACGACTGGGGCGGCATGATCGCCTGGACGATGGCCGCGTACTTCCCCAAGGTCGTCCGCCGCCTCGCGGTCGTCTCGGCCGCGCACCCGCTCCGGCTGCGCGCCGCCGTGCTGGCCGATCCGCTCGGCCAGGGCCGGAGCAGCAAGTACGCGCTGGGGTTCCAGATGCCGATGCTGCCCGAGCGGCAGCTTCTCAGGGACCAGGCTCAGCGGGTCGGCGAACTGCTGGAGACGTGGGCGGCGGCCGGCTGGCCGGACCAGGAGACCGAGCGCACCTACCGGGCGGCCATGTCCCTGCCCTCGGTGGCGCACTCCGCGCTTGAGTATCACCGCTGGCTGCTCAGGTCCAGGCTGCGGCCCGACGGTATGCGGTACGCCCGCACCATGCGCACGCCGATCCAGGCACCGACGCTGCAGATCCACGGCGGGCTCGACAGCTGCGTGCGGCCGCGCGCCGCGCGCGGGTCGGGCACCTACGTGGACGCCCCGTACCGGTGGCGGCTCATCGACGGGGCCGGCCACTTCCCGCACGAGGAGGTGCCAGACCGGTTCGACCTGGAGTTGCGGTCCTGGCTGCT
>DASPZH010000025.1:0-9230 GCA_035636335.1 Streptosporangiaceae bacterium | reverse complement strand
GTACGAGCGGATCGCCTACGACGAGACCGGCCAGCTCCAGAACGCCTCGTTCATGGACTTCCTGATGCCCTACGTCAGCGAGGTGCCCGAGCGGATCGAGATCGACCACCTGGTGACGCCGTCGCCGCTCAACCCGCTCGGTATCAAGGGCGCCGGCGAGGCGGGCGTGATCCCCGGCGCGGCCGTGTTCGCCGCGGCGATCGAGGACGCGGAGGGAATCCCGGTCACTTCGATGCCGATTTCGCCGAGCGACCTGTTCGAGATGCGGCGGGCCGCGGCCGCGGCCCCGAGCGCGTCCCGGGGCGGGGACGCGGGCGGCGCTCCTCGTGGAACCGGTGGTCGCGGGCGATAAGCTCCTCCAGCCTGGCGCGGCGCGCCGAGCCGACCACCGGGGGCATGTCGTCAAGCTGGCGGGCCAGCGCCGTCGCCGACGTGGCGATGTGGACGGTCGCGTTCCGGCACCGGCCGAGCTTGGACTTCGGATGGGTGAGCAGGACCACGCGCAGCATGGAGACCTTGCCGCCGCGGCTGCCCAGGAACTCCTCGAGCAGGTCGGCCGGCTCGTTGAGCTGGACGCTCGGCGAGCGGCCGCGCTTGTCGCTGACCTCGCCCCGATCGACGAGGTTGCCGTGGTTGTCGAACTTCTCGAAGCGCCAGTCATCGCCTTCGCAGGTGATGGTGGCGTTCCGGTGCTTGCTCTCGATCGCGATCAGCCCGGGCGGCCCGAGCAGCAGGTGGTCGATCTCGCCGCGCCGGTTGCAGTACCCGCGCACCAGCACCCAGTCGTCGCCGAGAACAGCGCCGAGGTCGGCGGCCACCTGCTGCTCGCCGGCGATCCCGGCCCGCAGGATCTCCTCGGTGTCGCGGCGAACGCCGCCCGCCGCCGACGGGGCCGGGGCCAGCCGCCGCATCTTGCGTACCGCGAGCGCGGCGCGCAGCCAGGCGAGCCAGCGCCGCTGCGCACGGGCCTGGTCCCGCGCGCTGCTGGCCCGCCTGACCAGTAACTCGTGCCTGGCCAGCGCCTCGTCGTGGTCCGCCTGGCCCGCGTCGCCGCGACCCAGCCCGCCGGCCTCGGCACGACGCTGCCCGCCGGCCTCGGCACGACGCTGCCCGCCGGCCTCGGCACGACGCTGCCCGCCGGCCTCGGCACGGCCCAGCCCGCCGGCCTCGCCGCGACGCTGCCTGGCCAGCTTCAGCGCGTCGGCCGGATGGTTGGAAAGCTCTATGGTTCGCACGGTGTCGCCCTTTCGCGGGGTAGGTGTCGAAACGCTTCCTATTGGACCGGCATCGTCCTCGCTCGGCAAGGCGAATCGGGTGATCCGCCCTGACCGCCGTGTGCGCGACCATGCGAGGATCGTGCCAGCGGATGTCGGCGCGGCGGCGGGAGGTGCTTGTGCGGGTCAGCGGCGCTGGAACGGCGCGTGCGCCGGTCGGGGCCGTGTGGGCGGTGCTGCGGGACCCGGACGCGATCTCCCGCGCGATTCCCGGCTGCGAGCGGTTCGAGGTGACCGGGCCCGGTCGGTGCCGGGTGACGGCGTCGACCGCGATCGCGGCCGTCGCCGGGACTTACTCGGGCGCGGCGGAGATCCGCGAGCGCCGGGAACCCGGCTTGCTGACGGCGAGGGTGTCGGCGGCCGGCGGCCGCGGCGGCGTCCGGGCTGACGTCACCGTCCGGCTGGAGCCGGCGGCCGGCGACGCGACCGCGCTGAGCTACGAGATCGACGCCGAGGTCGACGGCGCGATCGCGGGCGTCGGCCAGCGGGTGCTGGCCAGCGTCGCGAAGAAGCTGGCCGGAGAGTTCGTCGGCGCGCTGGGAGCTGCGGCTGGCGCGGAGGCGGGCGCTGCCGTCCGGACCGCCGGTGACCAGCCACGGGCCGGCACCGGGCCGGCCCGGGACGGGATCGAGCCGCGCGGCGAGCCCGCTGCCGGACCGCGGCCGGCGAGGACCCGGCTCGCGGCCGGCGCCTGGCCGGGACCGGCCGGGGCCAGAGTCGGCTTGGTGGCGGGCGCGGCGGCGGGGTTGGCCGGGATCGTGATCGGCGCCGTGCTCGGCCGCCGCGGCGGCCTGGGCCGGCCACGGCGCAGCCGCTGATGGCCAAGCGGCTGCGGGTCGGCATCGACACCGGCGGCACGTTCACCGACGTCGTGGCCTACGACGAGGTCACCGGCGAGCTGGCCGCCACGAAGACGCCGACGACCCCGGCCGACCCCTCGGTCGGGTTCATCGACGGGCTGGCCAAGGTGCTCGGACTGCTCGGAGCGGACATCTCGGCCGTGGCGGCGGTGAGCCACGGGACCACGATCGCGACCAACCAGCTTCTCGAGGGTGACACCGGCCGGCTCGGGTTCATCACGACCGAGGGCTTCGAGTTCCTGCTCGAGATCGCCCGCCAGTCCGTTCCCGACGGGTACGGCAACTCCTACTTCTGGGTGAAGCCGCCCCGGATCGTCCCGGCCGACCTGGTCAGGACCGTCGGCGGCCGGCTCGACCACACCGGAGCCGAGTTGCGGCCGTTCGACGAGGCGGGCGCGGCGGCAGTGGCCCGCTGGTTCCGCGACCGCCGCGTGGACACGATCGGCGTCTGCCTGCTGCATTCCTACGCCAACCCGGACCATGAGCGGCGGATGGCCGCCGTGCTGGCCGGCGAGCACCCGCGGGCCGTGGTGTCGGTCTCGAGCGAGGTGCTGCGCGAGTACCGCGAGTACGAGCGGTCGATGACCACGCTGCTTGACGCGGCGGTCAAGCCCACGGTGGCCGGCTACCTGCGGTCGGTCGCCGAGCGGCTGGACGAGCTCGGCGGCCGCGCGGGCGGCCGGCCGCCGCTGCACGTCATGACGTCCAACGGCGGCGTGCTCTCCGCCGAGGAGGTGATCCGCCAGCCGATCACGACCGTGCTCAGCGGGCCGGCCGCCGGGGCGCTCGGCGCGGCGCTGATCGCGACCCAGGCGGGCGTCGCGCGCGTGCTGACCTGCGACGGCGGCGGCACCTCCACCGACGTCGCCGTTGTCACCGACGGCGAGCCCGCTCTGACCACCGAGGGCCGCGTCGGCGCGTACCCGTCCATGGTCCCGATGGTCGACGTGGTCACGGTCGGGGCCGGCGGCGGGTCGGTGGCCTGGGTCTCGCCGGAGGGAGCGCTCAAGGTGGGGCCCAGGTCGGCGGGTGCCGACCCCGGCCCGATCTGCTACGGCCGCGGCGGCGCCGAGGTGACCGTCACCGACGCCCACCTGGCGCTCGGGCGGATCCCGCCGCAGCTTCTCGGCGGCGAGGTGCCGCTCGACCCGGCCGCGGCCCGCGCCGGGCTGGCCGCGCTGGCGGGCAGGCTGGGCCTGACCGAGCAGGACTGCTCGACCGGCATCCTGGAGGTCTCGGCCTGGAACCAGGCCAACGCGGTCCGCCAGGTCACGGTCAAGCGCGGGCTCGACGTCAGGGACTTCACGCTGGTGACCTTCGGCGGCTCGGGGTCGCTGCTGCTGTGCCCCCTGATCGACATCCTCGGCGTCAGGCAGGTGCTCGTCCCGCCGAATCCCGGCAACGTGTCGGCGTTCGGGCTGCTCACCGTCGACGTGCGGATCGACCAGGTCCGCACCGCGGTGCGCAGGCACGACGCGCTGGACCACGGCGACGTGGCGGAGATCTTCGCCGAACTCGAGGAGCAGGCGGGCAAGGCACTGTCGGCACAGGGCTTCGGGCCGGCCGCGCAGCGTCTGGTCAGGACCGCCGACCTGCGGTACTTCGGGCAGGCGTTCGAGGTCCGGGTGCCGGTCCCCGGCCCGCCGGGGCCGCCCGGGGAGCCGGGGGAGTCCGGCGGGACCGCGCCGCACGGGGCCGCGCCGGCCGGGCCCGCGCCGTTCGGCCCGGCGACGGCCGACGCGGTCGCGACCGCCTTCCACGACGCGCACCGCGCGCTGTACGGGTACGACTTCCGCGGCGACGCCCGCCAGCCCGTGGAGTGGGTGAACGTGCGGGTCACCGGGGTCGGCCCGATCCGCAGGCCCGCGCTGCCCGAGCTGGCGCCGGGCGACGGTGATCCCGGCCTGGCGCGGACGGGCCGCCGCCCGGTGTGCTTCGGCCGCGGCGCGGGCTTCACCGCGACCGACATCTACTGGCGCCCGTCGCTGGCCGCCGGCGACGTCGTCGCCGGGCCCGCCGTGATCGAGGAGTACGGGGCGACGGTTCCGCTGCACCCCGGTTTCGCCGCGGTCGTCGACCGCCTCGGCAACCTGCGCGTCACGCCGGACACGGCCCGGCCCTGCCCCTCGTGACGCCCGCGGAACGCTTAGGGACGCGCGGTACTCATGTCAGCCTGCTCGTCCAGACCATCCAGAGCGGTGTCACCGCGACGCCGTCCGCGAGCAGCATGAGGTCCGTGACGTCGCCGTTGCCCGCGGCGTAGGACCAGGCGGTGACCAGGCACATCAGCCCGATGAGCAGCGTCCAGCCCGCCCACGCGCGGCGGCCCGCCCGCACGGCCAGCCAGGCGAACGCCAGCATCCCGGCGCAGATGAACGCGAAGGCGGCCAGAGCGAATGCCTGGCCGATCATGTCGATCGTGAACGCGATCGAGTTGGTGGCCCTGATCGGGTTGTGGTGGGTCGCCATCAGGCCGACCGCCTGGTGGCCGCCGAGTTCGACGAGGCTGCCGGTGACCCAGATCGCGGCGCCCGCGGCGATGATGATCGCGCCGGCCCTGGCCAGCGCGCGGTCGCGGCCGAGTACCTGCCAGGCCACCGCGGCGACCGCCGCGAGGCTGGCGAAGCCGACGATGGCAAGAGCGGTGTAGAACCGTTCCTGCGGCAGCGTGGTGACCAGCCAGCGGTAGAAGATGTGCAGCCCCCGGTCCTCGGGGACGCCCGCGCCGATGTGCGGTGCCTCGGCGACGGTGACGCCCTTGACCGCCAGCGTGTGCCAGCCGGCCCCCGCGGCGAGCGCCGCGGCGCCCAGGTAGGCCGCCCAGCTCGCCGGGCGAGACCGTGCTTGTGCTGCGACCGGCGCAATGGTCTGCGTATCCATACTGTCCTCCGTTCCTTACCGGTCACTCGACCGTACGGAGAGCGGGCCCGCAGCGCCTCGGGGCTGGCTCGGGCCTTGGTTCTCAGGGCTGGCCCCGATGCGGCGGCCGTGGTTCAATGCCAGCATCTGAGCAATGGCGCGCAGTGTCCTCATCGTCGACGATCACCCGGGGTTCCGGGCCCAGGCCCGGGCTCTGCTCGCGGTCGCGGGCTACGAGATCGTCGGTGAGGCCGCCGACGGAGCGTCCGGGGTGCGTGTGGCCATGGATCTGTCACCCGACGTCGTGCTCCTCGACGTGCAGCTTCCCGACGTCACCGGGTTCGACCTGGTCGGCCGGATGCGCGACCGGCCGGACCCGCCGGCCATCATCCTGATCTCCAGCCGGGATGCCTGCGACTACGGTGGCCGGATCGGCCGCAGCGGCGCGCAGGGCTTCATCACCAAGGCGGAGCTGTCCGCGAGGTCGTTCGAGGCCGCGCTCGAAGGCCGTGCCGAATGACCGGGCCGATGACCAGGCGACGCTGGCTGCTCGCCGCGCTCGGCGTCGCCGCCGTGGCCTGGATCATCGGCGGCGAGTGGGTGAGCATCCACGCGCACGTCCCTGAGAACCACCTCATCGACGCCCTCGGCGGCCTGGCGTTCCTCGGCGCCGGGCTGGTCGCGCTCGACCGCAGGCCGGCCAGCCGGATCGGCGCGCTGATGATCGCCTACGCGGCCGTCGCCTACCTCGGCAACTGGGGGAACCTCCAGGTCGCGGTCGTCCCGCTGATCGGCCTGGCCGGCCAGCAGTTCGGCGGCGCGATCATCGCCCACACCGCCCTGTCGTACCCGACCGGCAGGCTGCGGACGAGCTTCGAGCGGGCCGTCATCGGCGTCATGTACGGCGTCGGCGTGGCCACGGCCGCGGTCATCGCGCTGGCGTTCGATCCGCGCGCGGACGGCTGCGTCAGGTGCGCCTGGGAGCCCGCGCCGTTTCCGAGCCGGACCGCGGTCCTGACGGCGCTGCTGGTGAACCAGCGCGCGGGCTTCGGGCTGGTGCTGGCATTCCTCGCCGCGGTATGGCTGCGGTGGCGGCGCTCGACCCCGGCCGAACGGCGGGCGCTGACCCCGCTCTGGGTGGGCATCGGCATCGTCGGCGTGGTGTACCTGATGGGCGCCTTTGCCTCGCCGGACCCGTCGGCCGACTCGTTCGCGTACCTGGTCTGGGAGCTGCAGAGCGTCCTGCAGATCAGCCTGCCCCTGGTGTTCTTGTGGGGGCTGCTGTCGGCGCGGCTTGCCCGCAGCGCCGTCGGCGACCTGGTCGTGGAGCTCGAGCGTCCGCTGCGGCCCGGTGAGCTCCGCACCTTGCTCGCGCGGACGCTCGGCGACCCGTCGCTCGAGCTGCTCTACGCGCTCCAGAGCCAGGACCGGTGGGTGGATGCCGACGGCCGGCCGGGTGAGCTGCCGGCCGGTCCGGACCGCGGCGACGGCCGCCGGGCCTCGGTCACGGTCACCGACCGGGCCGGGCTGCCGCTTGCCGCGCTGATCCACGACCCGGCGCTGGACCAAGGGCTCGTCCGGGCGGCCGCCGCGGCGGCGGGAATCAGGATCGAGAACGAGCGGCTGCATGCCGACGTGCGGGCCCAGCTCGACGAGGTACGGGCGTCCCGCCAGCGGATCGCGGAAGCCGGGGACCGGGAGCGGCGCCGGGTGGAGCGTAACCTGCACGACGGCGCGCAGCAGCGGCTGGCGACGCTCGCGCTGTCGCTCGCGATGCTCCGTGACCGGGCCAGCGCCGACCCGCCGCTGGCCGAGTCGATCGAGCGGACGAGCGCCGAGCTGAAGCAGGCGATGGCCGAGCTGCGCGAGCTGGCCCGCGGGATCCACCCGGCGATCCTGACCGAGGAGGGGCTGCCGGCGGCCGTCGAGTCGCTCGCCGACCGGTCGTCCGTCCCCGTCCACGTGCACGCCGACTTCGACGGGCGGCTCGCCGAGCCGGTTGAGGCGGTCGGCTACTTCGTCGTGTCCGAGTCGATCGCCAACGTCGTGAAGTACTCCGGGGCCGGCGCGGCGCGGGTCGAGCTGTCGCGCAGGGACGGGATCCTGCTGGTCGAGGTGACCGACGACGGTGTCGGCGGCGCCGACGCGGGCCGCGGCACCGGGCTGCGCGGGCTCGAGGACCGGGTCGCCGCGGTGCGCGGCACCTTCAGCGTGCAGAGTCCGCCCGGCGGCGGCACGCGCGTCAGCGCGGAGATTCCCTGTGCGGGCTGAGACACCCGCCGGCCGGGTCCAGGGCGAGCGGGAGGCCGCGGGCATCCGCGTCGTGCTCGCCGACGACTCCGTGCTGTTCCGGGAGGGGCTGGCCCGGTTGCTCGCGGAGCAGGGGTTCGTGGTCACCGGCCAGGCGGGCGATGCCGCGGAGCTGCTGGCCGCCGTCGAACGGGACGCGCCCGACGTGGCGGTGACCGACATCCGGATGCCGCCGACCGGGTCCAACGAGGGCCTGGTCGCGGCGCTGCGGATCCGGGCGGAGCATCCGCGGGTCGGCGTCCTCGTGCTGTCGCACTACGTGGAGACCCGGCACGCGATCAGGCTGCTGCAGGACGCGCCGGCCAGGGTCGGATACCTGCTGAAGGACCGCGTGTCTGACATCGGCGAGTTCGTCGACGCGGTCCGGCGGATCTCCCGCGGCGGGTCGGTGATCGACGCGGAGGTCGTGGCGCGGCTCCTGCGCCGCGGCGATGACCGGGCACTGGCCCGGCTCACCGCCCGTGAGCAGGACATACTCGAGCTGATGGCCCAGGGCCGGTCCAACGCGGCCATCTGCGCGCGGCTGTTCGTGTCACCGAAGACGGTGGAGACCCACGTCGGGTCCATCTTCGCCAAGCTGGGGCTGCTGCCAGCGGCCGACGACCACCGGCGCGTGCTCGCTGTGCTCAGCTACCTCAGGGGCGCCTGACCGGCGAGCCGCCGCGTGAATGAAGCCGCCGATCTGGGGCAGAGCTGATTGAACGATCATCAAGGCAGGCGGAGTGTCCGTCATCGTGGTCTCCGCCGCGGAGGAGCGCAGCGACTGTGAGTCCCGTACCCGGCATCATGCTGAACAACGGCCAGACGATCCCTCAGCTCGGCTTCGGCGTGTTCCTGATCGAGCCGCAGGACACGGCGGAAGCCGTGGCCGCAGCGCTGGAGGCCGGCTACCGGCACATCGACACCGCCGAGATGTACGGCAACGAGCGGGAGGTCGGGGAGGCCATCGGCAAGTCCGGCCTCGATCGCGCCAGCGTCTTCGTGACCAGCAAGCTGAGCAACGGGTGCCATCGCCAGGAGGACGCGCGCCGTGCCTTCGACCAGACGCTCGAGGCGCTCGGGTTCGACTACCTCGACCTGTTCCTGATCCACTGGCCGCTGCCGATGCGGTACGACGGCGACTTCGTCTCGACCTGGCACACTCTCGGCGAGTTCTACCGGGACGGGCGCGCCCGCTCGATCGGCGTCTCGAACTTTCAGCCTGATCACCTGCGCCGGTTGTACGCGCAAAGCGACATCCCGCCGGCGGTCAACCAGATCGAGGTCAGCCCGTACCTGACCCAGACGGACCTGCGGCGGTTCTGCGCCGAGCATCAGGTCGCCGTCGAGGCGTGGTCGCCGCTCGCGCGCGGCGGGAACCTGCTGAGGGAGCCGGCGATCACGCAGGTCGCCAGGGATACCGGCAAGACCCCCGCCCAGGTCGTCCTGCGCTGGCACATCCAGCGCGGCGACATCGTGTTCCCGAAGTCGGTCAGGCCCGCCAGGATCAGGGAGAACTTCGACGTCTTCGACTTCGAGCTCACCGGTGACGACATCGCCTCGATCAGCGCGCTGAACCGGGACGAGCGCACCGGCCCCGACCCGGACACCTTCCCCGGCTGACCCGCGGCTCACCCCGACGGTCGCCTATCCTCCGCGACTCGCGACGAACGTCCCCCGGCCGGGCGTCGTGATCAGCACTCCCTCGCGCTTCAGCATGTCGAGCGCCTTCCGCACCGAGACCTCCGCTACGCCGAACTCGGCGGTCAGCTTCGCGATCGACGGGATAGCCGTGCGCGGTGCGTACTCGCCAAAGCCGATGCGCTGGCGGATCACGTCGGCCACCTGCTGGTACAGCGGCTCCGGTGCCCCGAAGTCGATCATCAGCGTAGTGTGCCCTGCGCCATCACGATGAGCCAAGTTACAGCACGATTAACCACGATGCATC
>DASPZH010000024.1:0-6248 GCA_035636335.1 Streptosporangiaceae bacterium | reverse complement strand
GGGTCGGTCAGCGTCTCCTGGTAGCCGGTCATCCCGGTGTTGAACACGGCCTCGCCGAACGCCTCGCCGCCGGGTCCGTAGCCGACGCCGCGGAAGGTCGTGCCGTCCTCAAGCACGAGCAGCGCGGGAGCGCTCACCAGGCCAGCCTCCCGCCGAGCACCGCCGGCCTGCCGCGCAGGAACGTCGCGACCACCTGGCCGGGCAGCTTCAGGCCGGCGAACGGGGTGTTGCGACTGCGGGAGGCGTGCCCGGCCGGATCGACCGGCGTAATCGGCTCCGGGTCGTAGAGCACCAGCGTGGCCGGGGAGCCAGGCGCCAGCGGGCAGCCGTGCCGCAGGTCTCCCAGGCCGGCCGCCTGGGCGCCGATCCGGCCGATCGCGGCGGGCCTGACCGACATCCGGTCGGCGACCGCGGACCAGCCGAGCAGGCCGGTGTTCACCATCGCCTCATGCACCACGCGCAGTGCCGTTTCAAGCCCCGTCATGCCGAACGAAGCCTGCGACCACTCGGTCTCCTTGGCTTCGGCCGGGTGCGGGGCATGGTCGGTGGCCACGCAGTCGATGGTGCCGTCGGCCAGGCCGGCCCGCAGCGCCGCGACATCCGCCGCCGTCCGCAGCGGCGGGTTGACCTTGAACACCGGGTCGTAGCCGACCGCGAGGTCGTCGGTGAGCAGCAGGTGGTGCGGCGTTACCTCGGCCGTCACCTGCCAGCCCTTGGACTTGGCCCAGCGGATGATCTCCACCGAGCCGGCCGTCGACACGTGGCAGACGTGCACCGCCGAGCCGACGTGCGCGGCCAGCAGGCAGTCCCGCGCCACGATCGCTTCCTCGGCGACCGCCGGCCACCCGGTCAGGCCGAGCCTGGCCGAGATCTCGCCCTCGTTGACCTGAGCTCCGGAGGTGAGCCTGGGCTCCTGCGCGTGCTGGGCGATCACCCCGTCGAAGGCCTTCACGTACTCCAGGGCGCGCCGCATCAGCGTGGCGTCGGCGACGCACCGCCCGTCGTCGGAGAACACCCGCACCCCGGCCGCCGAGTCCGCCATCGCGCCGAGCTCGGCGAGCCGGGAACCGCCCAGGCCGGCGGTCACGGCACCGACCGGCCGCACGTCGCAGTGCCCGGCCTGGCGGCCGAGCCGCCAGACCTGCTCCACCACGCCCGCGGTGTCGGCGACCGGATCGGTGTTGGCCATAGCGTGTACCGCGGTGTACCCGCCGAGCGCCGCGGCCGCGGTTCCGCTGGCCACCGTCTCCGCGTCCTCCCGGCCCGGCTCGCGCAGGTGAGTGTGCAGGTCGACCAGGCCGGGCAGGGCGACCAGGCCGTCCGCGTCCAGCAGCGTGACCTGCCCGCGCGCGCCCGGGTCGGCGCCGCCCTCGCCGGACGGCACCACCGCGGCGATCCTGGTGCCGTCGATCAGGATGTCGGCGGGCGGGCCGCCGAGCGGCCTGGCCCCCCTGAGCAGCCAGCGGCCGCCGCGACGCGCGTCGCTCGCCGCGCTCACAGTGCCGTCCCTGAGCTCGCAGCGGCCAGCCCGGCGGCGGCGGTCGCGGGCGGCGCCTCGCCGGGCCCGCGTGCTCCGCCAAGCAGCAGGTAGAGCACCGCCATCCGGACCGACACGCCGTTGGTCACCTGCTCGACGATCGTCGACCTGGGCGAGTCGGCGACGCCGGCGGCGATCTCCACGCCCCGGTTCATCGGGCCAGGGTGCATCACGATCGCGTGGTCCGCAAGCAGCGCCATCCGGTCGCCATCGAGCCCGTACCTGCGGCTGTACTCGCGGACGCTCGGGAAGTAGGCGTCCGACATGCGCTCGTGCTGCACGCGCAGCACCATCACGACGTCGCTGTCCGGCAGCACCGACGAGAAGTCGTAGCTCACCGAGCACGGCCAGCTTCCGACGGCGACGGGCAGCAAGGTCGGCGGCGCGACCAGGGTGACCCGAGCGCCTAGTGTCCGCAGCAGCCAGACGTTGGAGCGCGCCACCCGGCTGTGCAGGACGTCGCCGACGATCGTGACCCGCAGCCCGTCCACTCGCCCCAGCCTGCGCCGCATCGTGAACGCGTCGAGCAGCGCCTGGGTTGGATGCTCGTGGGTGCCGTCCCCGGCGTTGATCACGCTGCCCCTGACCCAGCTTGCGAGCCGGTACGGCGCGCCCGAGGCGCCATGCCTGATCACGACCGCGTCGGCGCCCATCGCCTGCAGCGTGAGCGCGGTGTCCTTCAGGCTCTCGCCCTTCGCCACGCTCGAGCCCTTCGCCGAAAAGTTGATCACGTCGGCCGACAGCCGCTTGGCCGCCGCCTCGAACGAGATCCTCGTCCTGGTCGAGTCCTCGTAGAACAGGTTGACGACCGTCCGGCCGCGCAGGGTGGGGAGCTTGGGTATCGGCCGCTCTGCCAGCCTGGCCAGTTCCTCGGCCGTGTCCAGGATCGCGACCGCATCGTCCAGGCTCAGCTCGGCCGCCGAGATCAGGTGCCTGTTCACCGGCTCGCCTCCCGGCTGACCTGGATGGTCACGGCGTCTTCCCCGTCGATCTCGGTCAGCCGCACCCTGACCGCCTCGCCCTTGGCGGTCGGGAGGTTCTTGCCGACGTAGTCGGGCCTGATCGGCAGTTCCCTGTGGCCCCGGTCGACCAGCACGGCAAGCTGCACGGCGCGCGGGCGGCCGATATCGCCGAGCGCGTCGAGTGCTGCCCGCACGGTGCGGCCCGAGTACAGGACGTCGTCGACGAGCACGACGACCATGCCGTCGATGCCGGCGTCGGGCACCTCGGTATGCCCGAGCGTCCTGGCTGGCCGCAGCCTCAGGTCGTCCCGGTACAAGGTGATGTCGAGCGAGCCGACGGGAACGTGCACGCCCTCGGTCTCGGCGAGCCGCGCCGCGAGGCGGCGGGCCAGCGGCACTCCCCTGGTCGGAATGCCAAGCAGCACCACGTCGCGTGCGCCGTCGGTGCGCTCGAGGATCTCGTGGCCGATCCTGGTCAGCGCCCTGCGGATCTCATCGGACCCGAGGACCGACTTGCTCACGCGGCCCTGGCCCTTGGCCAGGCCGGCCGGCCCAGTACCGGCGGGCCCGGTCCCGGCCGCCTCACTCGTCCCAGGCATCGGCAGACCTCCTTCCCCGCCTCACGGGACGGGCCTTAAAGGATGTCGAACGGCCCTAACCTACCAGCACGGCCCGGCCAGGCCAGGCAGGCGGCTCCGAGCGAAGGGGACCGCGCCGGCATGAGCCGTCAAGCTAGGCTGTCATCGACTTTGGCGGCTGCCCCCGCCCGCTGCCGTCGCGGGTCAGTTAATCCGGACACTCCCGGAGCCTCCCGGAGCCTCCCGGACACTCCCGGAGCCTCCCGATTTTTGCCGATCGGCTTGACCTTGTCGTACTCTCGGCCTACCGTCACTGTCCGTAACCATCAGTACGTCCGCCCCGATCACTAAAGGCCAGGGAACCCGAACCATGCCATCTGATTACGCGAAGACCCTCGGCGCCCGGCTGCGCGCCATTCGCACCCAGCAGGGTCTGTCCCTGCATGGCGTGGAAGAAAAGTCCAGGGGCCGCTGGAAGGCCGTCGTGGTCGGGTCCTACGAGCGCGGCGACCGGTCGGTGACCGTTCAGAAGCTGGCCGAGCTAGCCGACTTCTACGGAGTGCCGGTTTCCGAGCTGTTGCCCGGCGACGCTGGACCCGGGGTGCTGACCCCGGCCCCGAAGCTGGTCATCGACCTGGAGAAGATGGCGCAGCTCCCGCGCGACCAGGCTGGCCCCCTGGCCAGGTACGTCGCCACCATCCAAAGCCAGCGCGGCGACTACAACGGCCGCGTGCTGTCCATCCGCCAAGAGGACCTCCGTTCTCTCGCAGTGATCTATGACAAGACGCCGTCCGACCTGACCGAGGAACTGATCGGCTGGGGAATCCTCGATTCCACCGCGCGCGGCGCCGTCGACACAGCCTGACGACCAGGTCACCTTTCGGGATCACGCGGCTCAGATCGCCGCCGGAAGCGGCAGCGGCGACTGGGCCGGGACGCCGAGCGCGCTCTCGGCCAGCGACACGAACGTGGCCGCGTCGCGCAGCAACTCGTCGGCCTCACGCGCCGACACCGCCCGCGGCAGGCCGGCCTCCGCCGCCGCGCGCTTGCTGGCACCCGCGGCGAAGAACGCCGCCCACTCGCTCAGCGTCGGCTCGACCCTGGGAAGCAGCTCCCAGACGCTCAGCGGCCGCCGCCGCCGCGGCGGAACCGGCTCGGCCCGCGCGGCTACGATCGCCGCCGCGGCCCGCAGCGCGGCCAGGTGCGCTCCGACGTAGCGGCCGGCCGCCGACAGGTCAGCCTCGGCCGAGACCAGTCCCTGCCGTGCCGACTCGAGCAGCGCGAGCGCCGACGGGGCCACCCGGCAACGCAGCCGGTCCTGGCGTGCCTGCGTGATCGAGTTCATGGCAACGTCCTCCACTTTCCGGTGCGGGCGGGCCGGGTGCGGCGCTTCCCCACACCGCTCCCGGCTGCTGCCCGCCGGCCGGCACTGCCGGCGTTCCGGGCGCTTCCCACACATGTATTCGAACATAGATTCGGTCGACTGTCCATTCGGTTGCCGCTGCGTTCGAATGTATCGAAGGGGTCTGACAGTCACCGGGACCCGGCCGCGGGAGGCCGGGCCCCGGTGCCCCGGGGGCCGGGCGGGCGGCCGGAAGGCACCGGGCGCGGTCGCGTACGCTGGGCCGAATGGCGACCGCCGCTGCCCTGCGCGACCTCGGGCCGACAGAGTTCCTCGCCGACATTGACGTCCTGCTCGCCATCTACGCCGACGCCATGGACGCCGAGGCCGGGCTGCTGCCGGGCCGGCGGGAGCTAATGCGGCGGCATGCCGGCTACCCGGCATTCAGTGCCCTGCAGGCACGCGCGGCGGCGCCCGGTCGCGGCGAAGTCGCGCAAGCGGTGCTCGGATTCAGCTACGGGTTCCGCGGTCAGCCAGGCCAGTGGTGGTACGACGCCGTGTCCGCGGCGCTGACCAGGGCGATAGGCCCGGCGCTCACGCAGGGCTGGCTCTGCGACTGCCTCGAGGTGGCCGAGCTGCACGTGCGCAAGGACGCGCAGCGGTCCGGAATCGGGACTCGCATGCTGACCGCGCTGACGGCCGGGCGCCCCGAGCGGACCGCCCTGCTGTCCACGCCGGACCGGGAGTCCACGGCCCGCCGGCTGTACCGGCGGATGGGCTTTTGCGACCTGCTGACCGGCTACGGCTTTCCCGGCGGCAGCCCGCCCTACGCGGTCATGGGCGCGGTGCTGCCGCTGCGCGACCCGGTCGCCGCGGGCAGCCTGCCCCGGTCGGCCAGTCCGAGCGCCTGATAGATCTCGCCGGTGGCCCGGGACCCGTTCAGCGTGTAGAAGTGCAGCCCGGGGACGTCCTCGTCGAGCAACCGCTGGCACATGCCCGCCGCGTACTCGACGCCGATCCGGCGGACCGCGGCGCGGTCGTCGGCGCTGGCATGCAGCCGCTCGGCCAGGTCGGCGGGGAACCGCGCACCGGACAGCAGCAGGGCCCGGTCGATCATCGGCACGCTGGTGATCGGCATGATCCCGGCGATGACCGGGACCGAGCCGCCGAGCGCGGCCACCTCGTCCCTGAACCGCAGGTAGTCCTCGACGTAGAAGAACATCTGGGTGATCGCGAAGTCGGCGCCCGCCGCGCACTTGTCGATGAAGAACCTCAGGTCCGCCCGCCTGCTGACCGCCCGGCTGTGGCCCTCGGGAAACGCCGCCACCCCGACGCAGAAGTCGCCGGACTGCCTGACCAGCCGGACCAGCTCCGACGCATGCTTCAGCCCCCGCGGATGAGCGACCCAGTCGGCCGCTGGGTCCCCCGGCGGGTCGCCGCGCAGCGCGAGCACGTTCCGCACGCCGACCGCCGCGTACGACCCGACGACGTGCCTGAGCTCGGCGACCGAGTGACTGACCGCGGTCAGGTGCCCGACCGGCGTCAGCGTCGTCTCCTCCGCGATCCTGCCGGTGACCCGGACGGTCCGGTCCCTGGTCGTGCCGCCCGCGCCGTAGGTCACCGAGACGAACGTCGGCCGCAACGGCTCGAGCCGCCTGATCGCCAGCCAGAGCTGCTCCTCGTCGGCGTCGGTCTTGGGCGCCATGAACTCGAACGAAAACGACCTGCCGCCGACGGCCAGAAGGTCCCTGATCAGCGGTGCTTGCTGGGGCAGCCGCGATGCCATTGGTACAGGCTATCCCGGTCCCGACCATGGCGGGACGGCCTCG
>DASPZH010000023.1:0-2650 GCA_035636335.1 Streptosporangiaceae bacterium | reverse complement strand
AGCCCTCCCGCTACGCCGAGCCGGCCGGATGGATCCGGGGTTTCATCCGGTCCGACCGGATGAAACCCCGGATCCATCGGGCGGGCGCTGGGCGCGGCAGCGGCGCCGGTCACTCTGGCTGCCCGATTCGCGGCTTTTGTGGTTACGGAACGTACCGGTAAGTGCGGGCGCCGCCGCCGGACACGCATATGCGGCACCGACGCCGGGGCGGAACGGCCCTCGTGCGGTGCGGGCGCCCGCCGAGGACAGCCGGGTAGCTGGCCGCTCTCGCTGGCCGCGCCACGCTGGTCGTAACTACCAGCCCGTGACGCGATGCGCCGGTCAGCTCGGTGGCGGCGTCACTTCTTCGCCGGGCGACGCGCCGTCTCCGTCAGCGGGCGACTCGCGGACCACGTCGGCGGGCGACTCGCGGACGACGTCGGCGGGGTCCTTGTCGTCCCTGAGCCCGCGGTAGGACGCCGCGCGCAGCCGACCCGAGTTGGTCCATAGTGCGAACTCCGCCTCGATGACCACCTGGGGCTCGACCCACACCGCGCCGCGCGCGTGCTCGGCCGGGACCGTCGAGCCGAACGGGCAGGTCGCGCGGCGCAGCGGCGCCAGCCGCCGGGTCAGCATTTCCAGCGCCTGCTGGCTGAAGCCGGTGCCGACGTGGCCCGCGTACGTCAGGCCGGCCGGACACTGCACTCCGACGATCAGAGAGCCGATCAGCTCGGACCTGTTACCCTCGCCCGGTTTCCAGCCGCCGACCACGAACTCCTGGCGGTACACGTTCTTGATCTTCCGCCAGGCGGGAGAACGCTTCCCCGCCTCATAACGGGACGCGAGCCGTTTCGCCATAATGCCTTCGAGGCCGTGCCGCCTGGAGACCGCCCGCACGTCGGCGCCCGGGACGCCGATGAAGGCCGGCGGAGTCTGCCAGTGCGGCCCCTCGACGCCCAGCTCGTCCAGCCTGGCCCTGCGCTGCCGGTAGGGCAGGTCGGCCAGCGCCCGGCCGTCGGCGAACAGCAGGTCGAAGGCCAGGTAGCTGACCGGGATCTCGGCGGCGAGCCGCCTGACCTGCCCGGCCGAGGTGACGTTCATCCGCTGCTGGAGCGCCTCGAAGCTCGGCCAGCCGTCGCCGCGCAGCGCCACGATCTCGCCGTCAAGCACGACCTCGTGCTGGCCCACCGCCTCGGCCAGGCCCGCCAGCTCGGGGTAGCCGCTCGTCATGTCGCGCCCGGTGCGCGAGGTCAGCGTCAGCGCGCCGGCGCTGACCGTCGCGATCGCGCGCAGCCCGTCCCACTTCATCTCGTACGCCCAGGCCGCGTCGTCGGCCGGCAGCTCGCCGACCGACGCGAGCATCGGCCGGAACTGAGCCGGCGGGCTGCGCCGGTCACGGTCGATCACCTCGCCACGTTACCCCCGCCGGCCTCGGTAGGCTGCCGCCGTGACAGCGGAGCGGGCCGGCTTGATGCGCGAGCGGGCCGGACCGCAGCGGGTTACCAGCGTGGAACTCTTCTTCGACCTGGTCTTCGTCTTCGCGGTCACCCAGCTTTCGCACTTCCTGCTGACCAGGCCGCAGGCCGGGGCGCACGCGCCCGCCCGCACCGCGTTCCTGGCCGCGCTGCTGCTCACGATGGTCTGGCTACTCTGGTCCTACACCACCTGGGTGACCAACTGGCTCGATCCCGACCGGATCGCCGTCCGCCTGCTCCTGCTGGTGCTCGCGCTGGTCAGCCTCGTGTTCTCGGCCGCGCTGCCAGCTGCGTTCGGCCGGTCTGGCCTGATCGTCGGCCTCGGCTACCTGGTGATGCAGGTCGGGCGGAGCGCGTTCACCGTCAGGGTGATCGGCGATCCGGTGCTGCGGCGCAACTTCCAGCGCATCCTGGCCTGGTGCGCGGCGAGCGGGTCGCTCGCGCTGGCGGGCGGCCTGGCCCACGGCGGCGCGCGGGTGCTGCTCTGGGTCGGAGCGGTCGCCGTCGACCTGATCGGCGGGTCCGTCGGCTTCTACACTCCCTGGCTCGGCCGGTCCCGGACCGCGGACTGGACCATCCAGGGCGGCCATTTCGCCGAGCGCTGCCAGGGCTTCATCCTGATCGCGATCGGCGAGTCGATCGTGGTGATCGGCGCCAAGCTGGCGGCCAGGCTCGACGGGCCGCACTCCTTGGCGGGCGCGGAGATCGCCGCGTTCCTGGTCGCGGTCGTCGGCAGCGTCGCGTTCTGGTGGGTCTACTTCGATCGCGCCGCGGGCGACGCGGCCGAGGTCATCGCGGGGTCGGCCGATCCGGGCAGGCTCGGCCGGTCGGCGTACCACCTGATTCACCCGATCATGGTGGGCGGCATCATCGTCGCGGCGGCGGCCGACGCCGCCACGGCCGACGTGACCGCGCGGCACGGGGCGGCCGGCCCGGCGCCCGGGTGGGCGGCTTGGCTGATCCTGGCCGGGCCCGCCTTGTTCCTGGGCGGACACGCCGCGTTCAAGGCCGTGATCTGGCACCTTCCGTCCTGGCCCAGGCTCGGCGCGGTCGTCGTGCTCGGGCTGCTCGGACTGATCCGCCTGCTGGCGCCGCAGGTGGCCACGCTGGCGCTGGCCGGCTGCGCCGCAGCCACGGTCGTCGCGGTCGCCGTCGCCGACCACGTCTGGCGGCCGCCGATCCAGGCGGAGGCCGAT
>DASPZH010000022.1:0-3889 GCA_035636335.1 Streptosporangiaceae bacterium | reverse complement strand
GACGAGCGCGAGGTCGTCCCCCGCCCTGACCCTGGTCGGCACCCCGCCAGGGGGCACCGTTCCCGAGGTCGCCACCTGGACCCACTGGCCGCAGACCTGCTCGGCCAGCGCCGCGCTGCCGCCGCGGGTCGCGGTCAGGTGGTCAAGGATCGCGCCCGGGGTGTCCTTGCCGCCGAGCACCGTCTGTGCCAGCGCGAGCAGGGCGGCGGCGTCCGCGCGGCTGCGGGCGGCCTGGACCTCGCGCCGGGCGGCGAGGTGCACGACGCTGCTCACCGAGACGGCGACGGTGATGAACAGCAGCAGCGCGAGCATGTTCTGCGGGTCGGCGATCGTGAACGTGTGCACCGGCGGGGTGAAGAACCAGTTGAGCAGCAGGCTCGCGGTGACGGCGGCGGCCACGGCGGGCCAGAACCCGCCGACGACGGCGACCCCGACCACGCACACGAGGTAGATCAGCAGGTCGTCGGACAGGCTCAGGGCGCTCTGGGCCGGCAGCAGGCCGGCCGTCAGCAGCGGGAGGACGGCGACGAGCAGCACCCCGGCGAGCTGCCGCCGCCGCCCGAGGCCACCGGTCTCGCGCCACCACGAGCGCGCCGTCCGGTCACCACCTGGACTGTCCATAGTCTTCAGTGTGACCGATGCCGCTAGCTTGCGCACCGCCGCTCCGATGCCGGTCCCGGCCAGGCTGACCAGGCTCAGCACGAGCGCCGCCCGTGCCCCGGCCTGCCAGGTGACCTGAAGCTGCGAGTACGGCGGCCGGGAGAAGCCGGCCACGGTGAGCCAGGCGGCGCCCGCCACCAAGAGCGTCGCCCCCGGCTCGGCGACCACGCCGACCGCCGTCACGACGGTCGCTGCGAGCACCAGGACCGTGGCTGGGACACGCGGTGGCTGGCCGATGACATCAGGCGAACAGCGTCGGCACGGGCGCCGCGCTGCGTGCAGGCATCAGGCGGCCCGTGGTGCCCGGCGCGGTCCGCCCGTCCGGCGGCCGGATGACTCGCGCCCGGGCGCCGGCGGGCGACAAGGCGAAGGGTTTGCGGTAACGCGAAGGGTTTGCGGTCGTATCTGGCGCAGGCTCTACGTCTTGATCCCGGCCCCGCCCGGCAACCCCGTCCCGGCCCGCTCACCGGTCGGCATCAGCAGGATGGCCGGCTAGCCGCTGGCTCAGGGGCGGCGGCCGATGATCACGGCGGCGCCCAGGTCGTCGTCGGTGACGACGGCGGGTGCCAGTCCCGCCTCGGCGAAGGCCGCCACGGCGGCCTCAGCCTGGTCGGCGCTGGTCTCGATCAGCAGGTGGCCGCCCGGGGCGAGCCAGCCGCCGGCGCCTGCCGCCGCCCGGCGCAGCAGGTCGAGCCCGTCCGGACCGCCGTCGAGGGCAGCAAGCGGCTCGTGGACGCGAGCCTCGGCGGGCATCAGCGCCACAGCGTCGGTCGGCACATAGGGCACGTTCGCCGCGATCACCGCCACCTGGCCGCGCAGTCGGCCAGGGAGCGGCTGGTAGAGGTCGCCGCAGTAGACGTGCCCGCCGAGCGGCTCCAGGTTGCGCCGCGCGCACCGCACCGCCGCCGGGTCGATGTCGGACACGTACAGGTCTACGCCAGTGACCAGGGCGGCGATGGCGGCCCCGATCGCGCCGCAGCCGCAGGCGAGGTCCACGACCACCGCTCCAGGTGCGGTCAGCGGGGGGTCGCGGGGGGTCGCCCCACCGGGCTGACACAGCGCGGCGGCCCGGCGGACGAGCAACTCGCTGCGGCGCCGCGGTACGAAAACGCCATGATCGACCGCGATCCGCAACCCGCAGAACTCGGCCCAGCCGACGACGTGCTCGAGTGGAAGCCCGGCGACGCGCTGCCCGAGCATCGCGCGCAGCGCGTCGTGGCTTGCTGCCGAGCCGGCCAGCACCTCGGCCTCCTCCTCGGCGAATACGCACCCGGCGGCGCGGAGCCTGGCGGTGATCTCGGGCAGGCCGAGATCCGGGTCGCAGGCCGAGGCGGACATGGCTCCACCCTATGGCCGTTCGACGCGCGGTACTTCGGCCCGCGGCGGGCGCAGGCACTAGGCTCAGACACGTGACAGCTACCCTTCGGACTACCACGTCAGCGCCGCGTGATGTTAGCGCCGACGCCCTCGTCATCGGCATCAGCCAGGGTCACGACGGCCCGGTCCTGACCGCGGGAGCGGCCGACGTCGACGCCGCGCTTGGCGGCGGCCTGATCGACACGCTGTGCGCGCTCGGCGCGACCGGGAAGGCGGAGGAGGTCACCAGGACCGTCTCGGCCGGGAGGCTGGCTACGCCGCTGATCGCCGCCGTCGGGATCGGCACGGCCGCCGAGAGCGATCCGGGCGGCGCGGACGCAGAGATCCTGCGCCGCTGCGCCGGCGCCGCCGTGCGGTCGCTCGCCTCGCCGAACATCCGCGCGATCGCGCTCGCGCTGCCGGCCGGCGACGCGGTCAGCGCGCAGGCCACCATGCTCGGCGCGTTGCTCGGCAACTACTCCTTCGGGCGGTATCTCAGCAACGGCCACGTCCCCGCGGACCTGACGCTGGTGGCCCCAGGCGACCATGTCGACGCCGCGGTGGCCAGGGCCGAGGTGCTCGGTGCGGCCGTGACGCTCGTGCGCGACCTGGTCAACACCAGTCCGTCGCACCTGTACCCGGAGACCTTCGCCGCCAAGGCCGCCGAGGTCGCCGCCAGCGCCGGCCTCGACCTGGAGATGCTGGACGAGGCAGCGCTCGGCGAGGGCGGCTACGGCGGCATCTTCGGTGTGGGGCAGGGCTCGGTCCACCCGCCCCGGCTGGTGCGGCTCGGCTACCGCCATACCGGGGCGTCCAGGACCGTCGTGTTCGCGGGCAAGGGGATCACGTTCGACTCGGGCGGCCTGTCACTCAAGCCGCCCAAGGCGATGGAGACCATGAAGTCGGACATGGGCGGCGCAGCGGCGGTACTGGCCGCGTTGCAGGCGATCGCGGCGATCGGACCCGCCGTGAACGTCGTCGGATACCTGCCCCTCGCCGAGAACATGCCGGGGAGCGGCGCGCAGCGCCCGTCCGACGTGATCACGATCTACGGCGGCACCACTGTCGAGGTGCTGAACACCGACGCCGAGGGCCGTCTGGTCCTCGCCGACGCGCTGGCCAGGTCCGGAGCCGACGCTCCGGACCTTCTTGTCGACATAGCGACTCTTACCGGTGCCCAGGTGATCGCGCTCGGCAACCGGGTGTCCGGCGTGATGGCCAACGACGACGCCGTCCGCGACGGCGTCGTCGACGCGGCCGCGCGGGCGGGCGAGGCCATGTGGCCTATGCCGCTGCCCGAGGAACTGCGCAAGGGACTGGACTCCAAGGTGGCCGACCTCGCGAACGTGGCGGCGGAGCGTGACGGCGGGATGCTGACGGCCGGGCTGTTCCTGCGGGAATTCGTTCCCGACGGCGTGCGTTGGGCTCATCTGGACATCGCTGGGCCGTCCTTCCACGACGGCGAGCCTTACGGGTACACCGCCAAGGGCGGAACGGGGGTTGCGGTCCGCACCCTGGTCCAGATCGCGCAGGACGTGGCGGACGGGCGGCTCTAGGGCGGACACGATGACCCGGCAGATCAAGCCAGCGGCGGCTGACTGAGCAAGGAGCGATTGGTGACCCAGACCGATACCGGCAGTTACGACACCGTCATCCTGGGCGGCGGCAGCGGCGGATATGCCTGCGCCCTGCGCGCGGCCGAGCTCGGCCAGCGGGTGGTGCTGATCGAGAAGGACAAGGTCGGCGGCACCTGCCTGCACCGGGGCTGCATCCCCACCAAGGCGCTGCTGCACGCGGCCGAGGTCGCCGACCACGCCAGGGACGCCGCCTCCGTCGGCGTGCTGACCACCTTCGACGGCATCGACATGCCCGC
>DASPZH010000021.1:0-3514 GCA_035636335.1 Streptosporangiaceae bacterium | reverse complement strand
CGCCCCCGCAGAGCCGGTCCCGGCAGAGCCGGTCCCGGCAGAGCCGGTCCGGGCAGGGCGAGCGCCGGCAGGCCGCCCGGCCGGCTGGCCGCCTCCGAACATCGATGTGGCAGCGATGTCCTTCGTGGAGCAGTCCGGCGAACGTCGTTGTGGCAGCGCTGTTCGCCGGCGAACATCGTTGTGGCAGCGTTGTTGTGGGCAGCGCTCGCCGGCGAACATCGTTGTGGCAGCGTTGTTCATCGGGGGGCGTGGGCGCGGCGGGCCGGGGGCGGCGGCCGCGGCCGTCGCGCTGGCTGGCGGACAGCACTGGAACGGCCAGTCGCGGGGCCAGCACGCCAGCGCCACCCAGCCGGCCGGCTACGAGTTCGACCCGTGCGCGATGGCGGCGACGAGCGCGAGCAACGTGTGGGGCAGCGGGCAGACCAAGCCGCTGATCGTACACTGGAACGGCAGCGGCTGGAAGGTGCAGTACAGCCGATCCCGGCGTGAGGAGCCGCGGGTGAGCGTGGAACTGAATCACACCATCGTCGCGTGCCGTGACCAGCACCGGTCGGCCGCGTTCCTCGCCGAGATCCTCGGCCTGCCCGCCGCGACCAGGTTCGGGCGGTTCCTGGTCGTGGCGACGGACAACGGCGTCTCCCTGGACTTCGCCGAGACCGACGCTGAGATCGCGACCCAGCACTACGCGTTCCTGACCGGCGAGGACGAGTTCGACGTGATCTTCGGCCGGATCACCGAGCGCGACGTGCCGTACTGGGCGGACCCCGGCCGGACCCGGCCCGGCGAGACCAACAGCAATGACGGCGGCCGCGGCGTCTACTTCGCCGACCCGGACGGTCACGTGATGGAGATCATCACCCGCCCGTACGGCAGCGGCAACTCCTAGCCGCCTGCAGCCGTAACGCCCAGCGGTCGGCAGCGGCACCGCTCCGATGCCCCGTTCCCGGCCGCAATTTCCCCGGCACGTTGGGTAGTTCCATTCGGAACTTTCAGTTATCGCTCCGAGACGGTGAGTTACCTGTTAGGTTGTGACCTTCCTGAGCAATGGTCACTTCCCCTGATCCGCGAAGGACTCACAATGAGCTTGAGACGACGCTCCGTTCTCCTGAGAATTGTCCTCCTCGTTTTAGTCCCGCTGGTATTCCTGGTCGGGCTCTTCACCTACTCGGTCTCGACGTCAGCGCGCACCGCATTAACCTTCATCCGGTCCAAGGTGATGGTCGAGGACCTTGGCCAGCCGGTGGCGCGCCTGCAAGTCGCGCTCACGGACGAGCGCGCGCAGGTCAGCGTCTACTACGCCCGCCCGACGCCCGGCGCGCTCGCCGCGCTGCGGCGGCAGCAGGCGATCACCGACCACGCCGTCGCGTCGTTCGCGGCCGCGACCCGCTCCGGACCCGTCAGGGACAGTGCCTCGGCGGCCGGGCGGAAGGCGATCGCCGCCCTGAGCCGGCAACTGGCGGGTTTCCCGTCGCTGCGCGGCAAGATCACGAGCATGGTGATCGGCGGCCAGCAGGCATTTGCCGCGTACAACGCCATGATCGCTGGCAGCTACAAAGTTCTCGAGCAGGCCATCCGCCAGGAAGGCAACTCTACGCGGGTGCTACCCGGCATCGCCGTCATCGAGCTGGCGGTATCCAACGAGTACCTCCAGCAGGAGAGTGCCCTGCTTGACGGCAACTTCGCTGCTCACGCGTTCCCGGCGAGCGCGCACCAGGGTTTCGTGAGCCTGGTCGGCGCCCACCGGCTGCTGTACGCCCAGAGCTACTCCTACCTCAGCCCGCCGGACCGCAAGCAGCTTAACCAGGATCTCAGCCCGGTGGCCGCGCACACCCTGGCGACGCTGGAGAACAGGATCGTCGCCAGCGACGTGAGGCACAGCGCGCCGCCGGTGAGCGAGCGGACCTGGAACAAGGCGGTCGCCGTGGTCAGCACGCAGATCCAGCGGGCGGTCGGGCAGGCCGAGGCGCGCCTGGTGTCCGGTGCGCGCTCGCAGGCGAACGCCGAGCTCCGGGCCCTGTACCTGGTTGGCGGTATCGGCCTGGCGGCGGTCATCTTGTCGCTGCTGCTGTCCTGGTGGATCGCGCTCAAGCTGGTGCGGCAGCTTCGCGGCATGCGCGACTCGGCACTGAACATGGCGACGGTCCGGCTGCCCGAGGTCGTGCGGCGGCTGCGGGCCGGCGAGGACGTTGACGTCACCGCCCAGGTTCCGCCGCTGGCAGCGGGCGCCGACGAGATCGGCCAGGTCAACGCGGCGTTCAACGCGGCGCAGCGGACCGCTGTCGAGGCGGCGGTCGACGAGGCGAGGGTGCGGCGCGGCATCAACGATCTCTTCCGCAATCTGGCCAGGCGGAACCAGTCCCTGCTGGAACGGCAGATGGCGCTGCTCGACTCGCTCGAGCGGCGGGTCGTCGAGCCAGACGACCTGGAAGGCCTGTTCCGGATGGATCACCTGACGACGCGGATGCGCCGTCACGCCGAGAGCCTGATCGTCCTGGCGGGCGACTCGCCGAAGCGGCTGTTCCGCGACCCGGTGCCATTCGTCGACGTGCTGCGCGCGGCGGCGGCCGAGGTCGAGGACTACACCCGTATCCGGGTCACGTGCCTGACGTCGGCCGCGCTGGCCGGCCCAGCCGTGGCGGACGTGATCCACATGCTCGCCGAGTTCGTGGAGAACGCGGCGATCTTCTCCCCGGCCAGCACGGAGGTCGGCATCACCGGCGGCCTGGTCGCCAACGGCTTCGCGGTCGACATCGAGGACCGCGGGCCCGGCATGAGCGACGAGGAGGTCGCCGCCGCGAACGCCATGCTGGCCCGCCCGCCGCTGTTCGACCTGTCCGGATCGGACCGGTTCGGCCTGTTCGTGGCGGCGCAGCTAGCCAAGCGGCACGGCATCCAGGTGACGCTGCGTCCCTCGGCGTACGGCGGGGTGACCGCCATCGTGCTGATCCCGCGGGACCTGGTCGTCCTGGCCGACGCCATCGGCCAGTCGGCGGCCGGGGCCGATGGCGGCGCCGGGTACGGGGGCAGTCCCCGGCGGGCGGCCCGCCATGCCGCGGTCGCCCAGGCTGCCCCGGCCACCCCGTTCGGCCCGGCCACCCCGTTCGGCCCGGAGTCCAACGGCGCGAGCGGCGCGAACGGCGCGAACGGCCCGGGGTCCAACGGCGCGAGCGGAGCGAACGGAGAGTCCGGAGCGTACGGAGCGTACGGCGCGAACGGCGCGGACGGCGCGAACGGCGAGTGGGCCGACTTGCCGCTACGGGACTCGGCCGCCTTCGCGACCATGGACGTCGCCAGCGTGGCGGATGTACCCGGCGTGACGGAACTGGGCGTCGCAGGCGTCCCGGCCCAGGCCGATCCGGCCGATCCGGCGGACTTGTTCGACGGGCCGGGCGCCGCTGGCCCGGCCGTGTTCGACCGGCCGCTGCCCGCGGGCGAACCCGACCTGGGTGGCTCACAGGCGGGGTTCTCCGAGAGCGGGCTGCCGCAGCGGCACCGCCAGGCAAGCCTCGCCCCG
>DASPZH010000020.1:0-5045 GCA_035636335.1 Streptosporangiaceae bacterium | reverse complement strand
TCGCGAACATCTCGGCAAGCCGCGGATCGCGTGCTTCTAGGGCACGGTCCACGCCGTTCAGAAGTGCTTGCTGGCCCGCTGGCAAACTCACGCGTCCCAACTCCCCGGGAATGACCCGGCCAAACGCCGCCGACTGGGGTCTGCGCGCCCGGCCTGGCCGCCTACCAGCGATACCAGCGACGACGGCGCGCCCGGCCGACTCCCTCGCCCATCCGGAGCACGAAGCCGAGCAGCCACACGGCCAGCGCGATCAGCGCGATCCACCACAGCAGGTGCAGGCCGAAGCCGAGCAGTCCCAGAATGATGATGACGAGCAGACCGACAAGGATCACCGACATCTTGAAAGCACCTCTTTCCCGTTCCGGTTCCCGCCGTTATCTGGCCAAACAGTTACCCGCGTCACCGGGACCAAACATCGGCCAAGCACCTCGGCAGGCGTCAGCCGAGCCCGGGCACGGGGCGGGCGGACGCCGCGCCCGAGTTCTCCGGTTCCGCCGTCCTGTCCGGACGCCGCTAAGACCTCAGTTCTGGGATCGGCCACGCTGGATGACGGCGTCCCGGCGGCTGGCGACCCGCGCGGCGTCGATCCCGTCGGCGTGCCACCGCGCGTGCGCCTGCGCCTCCACCTTCCGGGCCGGTCCGCCGGTGATTCCCGCGGCGCGGTCGTAGGTGGCCAGAATCGCCCGCACCGCCGGGGGATCGGCCGACGCGATATCGGCGGCCAGCCCGCGGCTGAACGTCATCAGATCCTCGTGCGGCACGACGTGGTTGACCAGCCCCCACTCCAGCGCGGTCCGGGCGCCGACGAAGTTCCCCGTCGCGCTCATCTCCCGCGCCCGTCGCAGTCCCACCGCTTCGGGCAGCGCCACCGTCAGTCCCCATCCCGGCATGACGGCGACGCGGGCATGAGTATCAGCGAACCTGGCCCGCTCCGAGGCGACCAGGAAGTCACAGGCCAGCGCCAGCTCCAGCCCGCCGGTAACCGCCGGGCCGTTCACCGCCCCGATCAGCGGCGTGGCCAGGCCGGGTAGTCCCGGCGCGCGTGCCGCGGCCGGAAGCGCGCCGCCGGGCTGGCCCAGCTCGGCCAGGTCGAGCCCGGCGCAGAACGCCGGGTCCGCCCCGGTCAGCACGATCGCGCGCACATCGGCCCGCGCGTCAAGCCCGGCCAGCGCCTCCCGCAACCCGGCCAGCAGCCCCGCCGATATCGCGTTGCGCCGCTCAGGCCGGTTCAGCGTCACCACCGCCACCTGATCGGCGACCTCGGCGAGTACCTCGGTCATCGTGACGGCCTCCTCGCCGTCGATCCTAACTGGCGCGCCCGGCGGGACAGGGGTGGAACGGGCGCCGCGCGCCCGCTCGGTCAGGCCGGTCCCCGGCGGACGGCCGGGAGCCAGATCAGGAAGGTCGTGCTCCCCGGCCGGGTGGCCAGCGAGAGCCTGCCGCAGTGAGCGGTCACCACCGCTCGCACGATCGCCAGCCCGAGGCCGGTGCTGCCGGCCGTGCGCGAGCGGGCGGTGTCGCCCCTGGCGAACCGCTCCCAGATGTTCTCCTGCAGATCGGCGGGGATGCCGGGGCCGTCGTCCGAGACGATGAGCTCGACGCCGTCATCGGCCTCATCGGCCTCATCGGCTCCGGCCGCCGGCGTCCTGGCCACGCGCACGGTGACCGTGGTTCCCCGCGGCGTGTGCGTCCGCGCGTTGCCGAGCAGGTTGGCGAGCACTTGGTGCAGCCGGTGCTGGTCACCGGTGATGACGACCGGCTCGGCGGGCAGGTCGAGCACCCACCGGTGGTCCGGGCTGGCGACCCGCGCGTCGCTGGTGGCCTCGACGGCGAGCCGGGTGAGGTCGACCTCCTCGTGCGCCAGCGGACGGCCCGCGTCGAGCCTGGCGAGCAGCAGCATGTCGTCGACCAGGCGGCTCATCCGCTCGGACTGGGCGTCCACCCGGCCGAGCGCGGCGCGGACGTCCGGCCTCAGGTCGCCGCCCGTGCGAAGCGCCAGCTCGGTGTACCCGCGGATTCCGGCCAGCGGGGTGCGCAGCTCGTGGCTGGCGTCGGCGACGAATCTGCGCAGCTTCGCCTCGCTCGCCTGGCGGGTGGCGAGCGAGGCCTCCACGTGGCCGAGCATCTGGTTGAACGCCCGCCCGAGCCTGCCGACCTCGGTGCGCGGGTCCGCCTCAGCGACCCGGTGCGGCAACGCGACCTCGCCGCTCTTCAGCGGCAGGTCGCTGACCTCGGCCGCGGTGGCCGTGACCCGGCCGAGCGGCCGGAGCGAGAGCCGGACCCAGCCGGTACCCACCACGCCCATCACGACCAGGGCCGTGCCGAACACGGTCACCTCGATCAGCTCGAGCCGGCGGACGGTGTCCCGCACGCCGCTTAGCGGCAGGCCGGCGATGTGCACGTCACCGTCGGGCCCGGTGAACGCGGTGAGCCGGTACTCGCCGAGGCCGGACAGGTTCCTGGTGCGCGGACTGCGGGGGCGCGGGCCGTTACCCCTCGGCAGGCGCCTGAGCAGGGCCAGGTCGGCGGCCGAGACCCGCACCGCGATCAGGCGGGACTGCTGGCCGGCATCGGTGACGATGCACGCGTACGACAGCCGCCCGCCGGCCAGCCGGGCGGCGAAGGTCCCCGGGGCCTGGCCGATGGCGATCGGCGACTGGCTGGCGCTGCTGCACGGGTTCCCCGACTCGGGCCCGGCGCCGGGACCCTGGCCGGGCTGATGCTCGATGCCGGCGAGGACATGTCCGGCCGTGGTGACCTGCCGGTCCAGCTGGCTCAGCAGGAAGTCGCCGAGCGCGACCGTGGTGACGATTCCCACGCCCAGGCTGGCCAGGGTGAACAGCGCCAGCAGGCCGGCGATCAGCCGGGCCCGCAGCGTCCGCCCGGCCAGCCAGCGCTTCCCGCCGGCCAGCCAGTCGCGGCACCGGCCCGATGAGCTCATCCGGCCGGCGGCCTGAGCACGTAGCCGACGCCGCGGACGGTGCCGATCATCGGCTCACGGCCGGCATCGATCTTCTTGCGCAGGTACGAGATGTACAGCTCGACCACGTGCGCCTGGCCGCCGAAGTCGTAGTGCCACACCCGGTCCAGGATCTGGGTCTTGCTCAGCACCCGCCTCGGGTTGAGCATCAGATACCTGAGCAGCTCGAACTCGGTAGCGGTCAGGTCGACGAGCCGGCCGCCGCGGCGTACCTCGCGGGCGTCCTCGTCCATCGTCAGGTCACCGACCTCCAGTAGGCCGCCGGCCGCGGACCGGGCGATGCCCGCGCGGCGGAGCAGGCCGCGCAGCCTGGCGAGCACCTCCTCCAGGCTGAACGGCTTGGTCACGTAGTCATCGCCGCCCGCCGTGATGCCCGCGATCCGGTCTTCCACCGCGTCTCTGGCGGTGAGGAACAGCACGCAGACGTGCGGGCTGGCCGCGCGGAGCCTGCGCAGGACCTCCAGGCCGTCGAAGTCGGGCAGCATGACGTCGAGGACGACCGCGTCGGGTTCGAACTCCCGCGCGGTCCGCACGGCCGAGCTTCCGTCGGCCGCGGTCCTGACCTCCCAGCCCTCATAGCGCAGCACGCTCGCGAGCACCTCGGCCAGGGTTGGCTCGTCGTCCACCACCAGAACCCTGATCGCGGTGCCGTCGGCGCGAGCGAGACCGCGCGGCGCGTGCTGCGCAGCATTCATGTCCGCAATCCTCCCCGGCCCCGCGGAGAGCTGGCTCTGCGTTTCCTCTGAGTTTCCTCTGCGGAGCCGACCCGGCCGGGTCGAGGTCGCAACGCCGCCCGGGTTATGGCGAGGCAAGCTGTGTCTCGGCGAGACCGCCGGGGTAGAAGCGGCGGGGCGTCGAGCAACTCGTCGAGCGGCGGCCACCAGGGGCCGTGCTGCTGCGACCTCAGCGCATCCACGATCTGAGCAGCCACGATCTGAGCAGCCACGGTTGAGCTGCCTGGGTCGGAGCGTTGGCCAGGCTCGCGACGGCGACGCGCCGCGGCCGCACGGCGCGGAACGGGCCCAGGTGCAGATCGGCGGCCGCTCCTTCGAGCCCGCCGGGGACGGCCCACATCGCCCGCCACCGGGCGGCGACGCCGGCCAGCGGGTCATCGGGAACGATCACGTAGGTGGACCGGCGCCCGGCTGCCTCGCCCAGGGCCAGTGCGCCGGCCTCCCAGCCTGGCCGCGCCCGGGCAGGCTGGCCGGCTCCGGGCACCTCGGCGGCGGGAGCGCGGGCGACCGAGATGTTCGGAGATCGCGCCAGCCCGGCCAGGATCCCCTCGTCCGCGTCGCCGACCAGAACCACCACCGTGGAAGAATCGCGCCGCATCGGCATGATCCTAGAATTGGCGCCGACGCGGGCCGCGAAGCCATCGGCTATGGGGCCGGATGCCAGGGCAGCCGGTGGGCGCGGTACGAACTGACGCCCGTCGGAAGCTCGGCGTCAGCAGCAGCCGCCCGGCCGGGCTGAACTCGGAGAAGGACGGCAACACTCCCCAGCCGACGAACAGGTCGCCGTTGCGAGTGGTCTGCGCGTTGCCCTCCGCCGCGGCCAGCAGCCCCTCAGGCTGGTTATCGGAGCTGACGAGGGTCGCGACCCTGGTGCCGAGATCCAGCTTCACGGTGACCGCACGGCTGTGCGACGGCAGCGCAGTCGACTCGGCCGCCTCGTCGTCGAAGAACGTGTACTCGCCGTTCCCGATGGCCTCGGGATCGTGCTGGAAGGCGAAGATCTCGCCGGCCCGGTCAAGGATCTGTCCGGGGGCGGCGGGCTCCAGATGTCCAACTGCCTGGTGTACGCGGCGGCACCGGCCGGCGCGTACCGGCTGTCGCTGGGGGCCGCGCCGGTGACTTCGTGGTCACCGGGAACTACTTCGACTAGAACGGCCCGAGCCCGGCGGCGGTCCTGGCCACCGAAAGGGGCAAGGTCAGCGATAACCACTTCCTGGCCGACAACGCGTGCACCGGGCCCGTCGTCACGGTCGCCGCCGCGAACCAGGCGCTCACCTTCCGCGGCAACGACTGCCGGGCCAACGGCTCGCCGATGACTGCCCTGCTCCAGC